>QCUB01000005.1 GCA_003210895.1 Prochlorococcus sp. AG-676-M04 | reverse complement strand
AAGCATGTAAAAAATCCATTAAAGTTCATTTAGCTCCAATAAATCTTTGCACAGATAATGCAGCAATGATTGGGGCAGCTGCCCTATTTAGACTGAAATTTAAGGCACATGAAAGTTCACTTAAATTGGGCATCTCAGGAAGACTTCCTATTGATCAAGCGAACAAACTTTATGAAAAAAATCCACCCTTCTGATATTAATGAAAAAACCCCAAAAAATACAGCCTGACGAAACAAAAAAATTTGTTGATAAGCAAGAGCTTAATTTATGGAAAAGAGGTTTTACTCCTCAAGCAGAAATTTGGAATGGAAGAATGGCGACTATAGGTATAGGAATAATATTGATTATTATTGCTTTGATAAGTAAGTTTTCCACTATATAAAAAAGTTTTTAGGTATTTATGTTTTTAATTTTGTGAAAAAGGTTTAAATTATCTAATTGTTAAATTGGCTTTAATTAATAAATATTGTATATAGTGGACTTAAAATGAGATTATTGATTTAATCAAATTAATTAATATTTTTTATTAAAAGAAACTTATATGACGCCTGAAAGGCTTGGATTACTTTGGGGTATTACTGTTTTTGCAGGAGCATGCGCTCGTCTGATTTCTTCAAAATCTGGATTTCCAAGTGTCGTAATTTTATTACTTTCTGGATTATTCATTGGTCGCTCTGGTTTAGGACTTGTTGAGCCACTTGACCTCGGGCAAGGACTTGAAACTATAGTTGGACTTTTAGTTTGTTTAGTTTTGTTTGAAGGAGGGTTAAATTTAAAACTGCCTGAAGGAAATATTAGAAATACTGTATTAAAAATTTCTTTAATAAGATTATTTATTTCATTATCAGCAGGAATATTTATAGCTCATTGGTTAGCAGGACTATCATGGCCAGTAGCTGGAGTATATAGTGCGATAATTCTTGCTACTGGACCGACAGTAGTTTCACCATTAGTAGATCAAATAAAATTAGTCTCTCCACTTTCAGAGGTCCTTAAAGCTGAAGGTTTAGTCCTTGAACCCATCGGAGCAGTCCTTGCTTTATTACTATTAGAATTAATATTGGGCGATCTCCATGGAATTAAAGAAGTTTTTATTGCCTTAATGCAGAGATTAGGTGGAGGGGTTTTGATAGGTGTAAGTTCTGGTTGGTTGCTATCTGAAATTTTAAAGAAAATAAAAAATGAGGCATCATTTGGAATTGAGCTTCAAGTTACATTAGGGTTTATTTTCCTTGTATATGGAATTTGTGAATACATTTTACCTGAATCGGGATTACCTGCTTCTGTCGCTGCAGGATTTATAGTAGGAAAAAGAGAAATTATTGATAAAGAAAGATTAGATAATTTGATTGGAGAATTAGCCCAACTAGCCATAACTGTCCTATTCCCTCTTCTTGCCTCTGATGTTTCTTGGGGTGAATTAAGTCCTTTAGGTTGGGGAGGTATTATTTGCGTATTAATGTTGATGTTAATTGTACGTCCAATTTCCATATCTCTAGCAACTATGGGAAGAGAATTAGATATTAAGCAAAGGTTATTTTTAGCGTGGTTAGCACCAAGAGGAATAGTTACAGCTGCTGTAGCATCACTTTTTTCAATAAGACTTGAGCAGGCAGGTGTACTCGGTGCAGGACGTCTCCAAGGCTTGGTATTCCTTACTATATTAATGACAGTAGGTATTCAAGGTCTTACAGCAAGGCCTCTTGCGAATTTTCTAGATTTAATTGAAAAGAAAATATAGTTAAATAAGACATCTTTTAATTAGAGTGATATCGCTCTTGTTTTCAGAGAATAATTCCCAACTTTGAATTAAATCTGGTCCGCTAAGACACCCAAAAAAAGCTACTCTCAATGATTTCATTAAAATACCTTTTTTAATAGATTGATCGATGGAGATTTCGCTGATTAATTCTCTAGCGTTAGCGCCATTAATTCTCGATATATTTTTTTGCTTTATATAACTAAGAATATATTTTAATGATTCTTTTGAATCCTTATTTTTTTCAAGAAATTCTTTTCCCTCTCTCTGAATTTGAGATAAAGAAAAAAAAGGTTTTGATTGATCTATTGCATCCTTTAATAGGATCATTGAGTCTTGAATTAAAGCTGTTAATTTTAAGTCCCATTCCTTAGAAGGAGATTCCCAACCTTGCTCTACCCAGTACTTTTTAATAAATCCACTCAATTTTGTCAATTCCATTTTCTTAATGTATTGGGAATTAATCCAATTAAGTTTTTCCCAACTAAATTTTGCTCCAGCTTTATTTACATCTGATAAATCAAAAAATTTTGATATCTCTTTTAAGGATAGTATTTCACTTTCAGGAGTTTTTATTGACCACCCTAAAAATGCCATGTAATTAACTAAAGCCTCTGGAAGGTAACCCATCTCTTTAAATTCATCGATTGAAGTTACGGAATCACGTTTAGATAGTTTTTTGCCTTCGTTATTCAATATGAGAGGAGTATGAGAAAAAATTGGTAATTTAAAATCTAAAGCTCTATAAATTAATATTTGTTTCGCAGTATTTGATATATGATCTTCACCTCTAATAACATGCGTAATATTCATGAAATTATCATCTACTACAACAGCAAGATTATATAGGGGATCTCCTATTTCATAACCTAAAGCTCTTCTTGATAAAACTATATCGCCTCCGAGATCCTTGCCCTGCCATTTTATTTCGCCTCTAATCTGATCTTCCCATTTAATTTCTGTTTCATCATCAATTTTAAACCTTATTACGGAAGATCTTCCTTGAGATATAAATTCTTTAATCTCTTTACTCGTAAGATTTCTGTGTCTATTATCGTGTTTTGGTGGAAAACCATTAAGTTTTTGTTTTTCTCTAAGCTCAAGAATCTCACTTTCTGAAGTAAAACATCTATATGCAGCTCCAATTTCAAGAAGTCTTTTAATATGACTTTTGTGAATAGAAATTCGTTTGCTTTGCTTAATAGGCTCTTCATCCCAATCAAGTCCTAACCAATTCAAACCATCTAATATATTGATTGTATATTCAGATTTAGATCTGATAATGTCAGTATCTTCTATTCGAATCAGAAACTTACCATGGTGCTTTTTTGCAAATAACCAATTAAATAGTGCTGTTCGTGCTGTACCTATGTGTAATAAACCAGTTGGACTAGGTGCTAACCTTAAACGTTTTTCCAATTTCTTTTAGAAAAGAACGGGACCGACGGGATTCGAACCCGCAACTTCCGCCGTGACAGGGCGGTGCTCTAACCAGTTGAACTACGGTCCCAAAATTTTGTTCTAATTTAATTTGAGAACTGAATTTAAAATTATCAAATCATAATACTCGATTAATGTAGTTGTAATAAAAAACATTCATAAATTTGAGGATTTAAAGAAAAATTAGTTTTTAATTTTTTTTGATTGAAAATAATTAATTTTCTTTAGGGCCTAAAGCCTGCAGGCTGAATTAATCGAACTTGGTTACCTCTAGCTGTAAATTCTCTGCCTTGATCGCTTTGAACGACAACTCTTCCTCCAGATTTGACTCTGATTACCCTTGCACGAACCCATCCTAGAGCAGCTGATTCGAGGACTTTAACTACATCGCCAGGTTGAAGATCTAACTCCATCTCAATTAAAAAAAATAATTTACAAATTGTTGATTCAAACGCGCCGTGGAGGACTTGAACCCCCGACATCAGGTTTTGGAGACCTGCGTTCTACCAACTGAACTAACGGCGCAATAAAAGGATTATAAGCGCCTTTATGACCATTAGGTTGAAATAACTTTACAACCTTATCGATCAAAGCGTTGTTTTACGCGAGTAGCTTTTCCTACTCTATCTCGCAGATAGAATAACTTAGCTCTTCTTACTTTACCTCTACGTTCAACTTTTAGAGAGGCAACTTGTGGACTATGTAGCATAAAGACCCTTTCAACTCCAATCCCTTGAAAAATTCTTCTTACTGTTATTGTTTGGTTAATGCCTCCATGTCTTTTGGCAATAACAACTCCTTCATAAGGCTGAACTCTTTCTTTGTTACCTTCTGTAATTTTAACTCCAACCTTAACAGTATCTCCTACATATATTTCTGGTAATTGTTTTTTTAATTGTTCACTTTCAAAATCTTTAATTAAATTTGATGAACTTAAAATCTTTTGAGGTTGGGAAATTAAATTTTTTTCTTCATTATCAACAGATATTGCTGAAGTTGTGCCAGCTTCATTAATGATTTCTGACTCTGTTTCTTGATTCTCTTTTGCCATTTTATGCTCAATAATTCTACAAGAATATTATTTTAACCTTTAGACTCGCCTTTAGTAACCTTTTTAGTAAATGAAAATTTTTTTGAAAACATTTGGACCCCTGTTATTAACATCCAAATAAGTCCTAAAGAATTCAAAATTACGTAAATAAGTTCTCCATTATCTCCAAGCCACTCCCCTTCGTGGAGAGACATTAACCAGTGCACTTCTTCTCTTGTATAACCTAAGATATCTTTAGAAATTCTATAGAATAAACCTGTTAAAGCTGAAATGAATAAAGGGAGGAAAACCCAAGGTGCCAATGATTTATGAAATTGCCTAGAATTGGTAATAAACTTCATTTTCTGTTTTTCTAACTGATAGATTTAAGATAGCCATTCTGATTATGGCTATTTTGATGATATTTACTTAATTACTATTATTTATTCCAATGAAACATTTTGCAGATCTTTTATTAAATAAAAATAATTCTATATCTAATGATCAAGTCCCTTTCATAAAAAGAAGAAGAGGAATTGAAATAAAGTCATCAAGGGAAATAAAATTAATGAAGAAATCTAGCAGAATCGTTGGAACTGTTTTGAGAGAAATAAATGACCTGATAAAACCTGGAATGAGTACAAAAGATTTAGATGATTTTGCAGAAAAGAGAATAAGAGAAATGGGCGCTGTGCCAAGTTTTAAGGGTTACCATGGTTTCCCATCTAGTATCTGCTCTAGCATTAATAATGAGGTTGTGCATGGTATACCAAATAAAAATAAAATAATTAAGGATGGAGATCTTGTCAAAATTGATACTGGAGCTTATCTAGATGGCTTTCACGGTGATAGTTGTATCTCTATTTGTGTAGGTGAAGTAAGCGAGCAAGCTAAAAAAATTAGTGCAGTAGCATTTGAAGCTTTGCTTGCAGGACTTTCAAAAATTAAAGCAGGGAATACACTCCTTGATATCGCTGGTGCAATTGAAGATGTTGTTAAAGTCAATGGATTTAGTGTCGTTGAAGACTATACCGGTCATGGCGTGGGAAGAAACCTTCATGAGGAACCATCAGTCTTTAATTTTCGAACTAATGAATTACCGAATGTGTTGCTTCGAGAAGGCATGACTTTAGCTGTAGAACCTATTGTTAATCAAGGTAGTAAGTTTTGTAAGACTCTAAATGACAAATGGACAGTAATAACAAAAGATGGAAAATTATCAGCGCAATGGGAGCATACAATCGTTGTAATGAAAGACGGTATCGAAATTTTAACTGATAGAGATTTTTAATTCCTAAATTTTGATATTATTAAAAATTTACAATAAATAAAATAATATAATTCTTTAATAGGAAAAAGAATATATGAAAGAGGATTAGGGCTTATAATAATTAAAAAATTATTTAAATTGGCGAAGTTATAGATTTGATTAGATACGAATTTCGGATTCATAATTCCTATAGGGTTTAATTCTGATTTAAAAGGTCCCAAAATGATTTTTTTAATTTTTAATTTTTTCTTTGTATTTTTATCAAGGAGGTTTTTTTTAAAGGAAACTAATTGACCAATAAGCGATTTACTTATTTCGTAGGATGGATTTAAGGCGGGCAATATTTCTGCTTCTGAGGTGTTTATCCAAATTTCTTTTGCTTGGTGTGAGTTGTTTTTGATAGCAATTGCTTCAAATAAATTTAGGAACTTAAATTTGCTTAAAGCATTTATTTCTATTGAATTTTCATAACTTGAAACTTTTTGACTCACATCGTAAATTCCGTGGTTCAAAATTAAGATATCAATTTTCTTAAGGTACTTTTCTACTAAGGACTCTTTTCCGCATTGCCATTCAATCCATTCGTTTGGAGAATCGTTATTTATTTTATAATTATTTTTACTATGAGTAAATCCGATAACTTTGTATCCTTTATTGCGAAATATTTTTGTTAATTCTTTCCCTAAGGATCCTGAAGCTCCCGTAATACCAATAGTTTTTCCTTCACCCATTATATGATTTAATTATATATAACCCTGATATTAGATCAGTTAACTATAAATTATTTTAATTTGTAGTATGTTTTTTAATTTATTTGATTAAAAGTCATAAATAAGTAATTGTATACTTCTAAAAAAAATATTATCTTTAATCTATTAATTAATTAATTAATTCATTATGAGTCAGATATTGTTAATTGGTTCCTGTGAACCATTTAGTGGTAAGTCAGCATTAGTACTGGGGATATCAAATAAAATTTTAGAGCAGGGAAAAAAAATCCGTATCGGAAAGCCATTAGCAACTTGTATTGAACTTACTAATCTTCCTTCGATGACTTACGAAGGGCTAATAGATGATGATGTAAAGTTTATTGGTTCTACATTAAATATTCCAGAAGAAAACTTAATTCCTTCAGTAGGTTTATTAGACAATATATCTGCTGAGAAAAGAATTTCTAATAAAGATTTGCTACCAGGCAAAGGTTTTGAACAAATTGAGTCATTAGTAAATGATGATTTTGATGGGTTGAATATTCTTGAAGCTGCAGGCAGCCTTCATGAAGGAATGATTTATGGTTTAAGTCTTCCACAACTTGCGGAAAAGTTAAACGCAAAAGTCCTTATTGTTAATCTATGGGAGGATAGTAAAAGTGTTGATGCTTTACTAGATGCAAAAAAACAATTAGGAGACAATTTTGCAGGGGCTGTTTTGAACGCTGTTGATCCTGAAGAAGTAGAAAAAATAAAAAACAAAATAATACCCTCTCTCCAAGAGATGAATATAAAAGTATTTGGGGTTATGCCTAAATCTCCCTTACTTAGAAGTGTCACGGTAGGGGAACTTGTAAGAAGATTAGATGCCCAAATAATTTGTTGTCCTGAAAAAGAGCAATTACTTGTTGAAACATTAAGTATTGGTGCAATGGGAGTTAATTCCGCAATGGAATTCTTTAGAAGAAGGAGAAATATGGCTGTCGTTACAGGAGCTGATAGAACTGATATTCAACTTGCTGCTTTGGAAGCTTCTACCCAATGTTTAATTCTAACTGGTTTAGGTGAACCTCTTTCACAATTGATCCATAGGGCAGAAGAGTTAGAAGTTCCAATTTTAAAAGTAGGGTTGGATACTCTCGCTTCAGTGGAAATTATTGAACAAGCTTTTGGACATGTCAGGATACATGAATCAATAAAGGCATCATACGCTATCCAATTAGTTAAAGAGAATGTAAATCTAAAAAATATTCTTGAAACAATAGATTTCCCCTGCAATTTTTCAGATAAATGCTAGTTTCAAATATAGTAACCATTTTATTTTGAGTCGTTCTTTAGACCTACCCTCAACCCAAGGTGTTGACACCTTAGCTCAGGAACTTGCAAAACTTCAGGATAATGGAAAAAGAAGGATTGCTTTTTTAGGTACTAGACACGTACCTGTTGTGGATATTCATTTGATTGAATTAATAGCGAGATCACTAGCGGAAGAGGGACATACTATCCTAACCTCTGGATCTCAGGGAGTTAATGCTACAGTTATTAGAGCTGTTTTAGAGATTAATCCTTCTTTGCTTACTGTGCTTCTGCCACAGAGTTTAGATAAACAATTGCCTGAAATTCAAGATCAATTAGAGAGCGTTATGCATTTGGTTGAGAAGAGCGAGAATGATGAATTACCTTTACCAATGGCAAGTAGTCTTTGTAATCAAGAAATTATTAATAGATGTGATCAATTAATTTGTTTCGCTTTTCACGATAGTGAAACCTTATTAAATAGTTGTAGATGTGCTGAAGAAATGGGCAAGGTGGTTAGTTTGTTATTTTTTGATTAAATTAATTCTCTTTTTTTTTTTTTAAGTTTATTTAAGGTAATAATTAAATTAATTTTATACATAAGTAATGGCAGAAAATTTTTCGTTTGATGTGGTTTCTGATTTTGATAGACAAGAATTAGTAAATGCTTTGGATCAAGCTAAAAGAGAGATTTCTCAAAGATATGATCTTAAAGGAACAGACACTTCCTTAGACTTGGAAAAAGACAATATTTTTATAATTACAAATAGTGAATTAACTCTAAATTCTGTGATCGATATTATAAGACAAAAGGCAATAAAGAGAAAACTCTCTTTTAAAATTTTTGATTTCAACAGCATTGAAGTTGTAAGCGGAAATAAGGTAAAGCAAACTATTACTTTAAAGAAAGGCCTCAATCAGGAAATTGCGAAAAAAATTAGTAAAAACATAAGAGATGAATTTAAAAAGGTTAATGTAAGCATTAATGGAGAGACCTTGAGAGTAGCAAGCAAAAGTAAGAATGATCTCCAATTGATAATTAAATTACTTGATAATTTAGAGGAGACATATCAAATTCCTCTCCAAGCTAATAATTATCGATAAAATGTTTATAAGTAAGGCTTTACAATGATAAATTATTCTAAATCTCTTATAGATTCATTGTGCTTAAAAATAAAAGATTATCCTCGTTTTACATTGAGAGAAATTGAGAAATTTTGTTGGATGGCTGCCCATGAGCATAAGCATGGAGTTTTACCTTCTGAATACGATATAAGGGAAATAGATGAGAATCTATACTTAAAATTATTGGAGGAATTTAAAAAAAATAATTCATAAAATTCCGTTTTTAATTGCATAAAAGAATTATTAAAAAAATATTTTAATTAAATACCTAATTAATGCATTAATTAATTTCTTTAAATATGATTAATTAAAAGTAAACTTAAATGTCAACATCTTTCAAAAATGTCACCCCAACGGGTCCGGGAGGAACAGCAACCCTATTAATTGTTTTATCTTTTACGGGATTCCTTTTGCTAACTCAATCTTTATTTGTAGTCCCTTCCGGGCAGGTAGCAGTAGTAACTACTCTTGGAAAAGTAAGCGGAGGCTCAAGAAGGCCAGGATTAAACTTTAAAATTCCTTTTGTGCAGTCGGTATTTCCCTTTGATGTAAAAACTCAAGTTCAACCCGAGAAGTTTGAAACATTAACAAAAGATCTTCAAGTCATCAGAGCTACTGCTACTGTTAAATATTCAGTCAAGCCAAATGAAGCTGGAAGGATTTTTGCTACAATAGCTAGCAGAAATAGTGATGTTTATCAAAAGATAGTTCAGCCTTCTTTACTTAAAGCTCTTAAATCTGTTTTCTCACAATATGAATTAGAGACAATAGCAACAGAATTCAATGTTATTTCTGAAAAAGTAGCTTCTACAGTAGCTGAAGAATTGAACTCATTTGATTACGTAGATGTTAAGAGTTTAGATCTTACTGGATTAGAAATAGCTGAGGAATATAGAGCAGCTATTGAACAGAAGCAAATTGCTGGACAGCTACTCTTAAGAGCTAAAACAGAAGTAGAAATTGCAGAACAGGAAGCTTTAAGGTACGAAACCTTAAATAAAGGCTTAAACGATCAGGTTCTTTTTAAATTATTCTTAGACAAATGGGATGGAAGTACACAAGTAGTCCCTGGACTGCCTGGCACTAGTGCAGGAATGCCACCTGTAATTGTAGGAGGGAAAAATAGATAAAGTTAATTTTTTATAGCGTTAAAAGATTGGTCGAATGCTTCTATCGTTCGATCAATTTCATCTTCACTATGAGCTAATGAAGTAAAGCCAGCTTCAAATGGACTTGGAGCTAAGTATATACCTCGTTTGAGCATCTCTCTATGTAGTTTTCCAAAGAGTTCTGAATCATTTGTTTTAGCTTCTTCAAAATTTCTTACTGGTCCTTCACATAGGAAGAATCCAAACATTGCACTTACACTACCACCATTGATATTTATACCATTATTCTCAGCAGATTGAATAATACCTTCAATCAACCTTTCGGTTGTAGAATTTAGCTTCTCATACGTGCCATGTTGTTTAAGTAACTCAAGGGTTTTAATACCTGCGGTCATAGCTAGTGGATTTCCACTTAAAGTTCCAGCTTGATATACAGGCCCAGATGGAGCAATCATGGACATTATTTCTTTTCTTCCGCCATAAGCTCCAACTGGCAAACCGCCACCAATTACTTTGCCAAGAGTTGTTAAATCAGGAGTAACTCCAAATTTTTCTTGTGCTCCTCCATAGCTAATTCTGAAACCAGTCATAACTTCATCAAAAACCAGAAGAGATCCATTCTCAGTAGTGAGCTCTCTCAATCCTTCGAGGAAACCGGGTTCAGGAGTAATAAATCCTGCATTCCCTACTATAGGTTCAAGAATTACTCCTGATATTCCATCAGGATTCTCTGAAAATAATTTTTTAACAGCTTCAAGATCGTTATAAGGGGCAGTTAGAGTGTTTGCTGTTGTAGTTCTTGGAACGCCTGGGGAATCTGGTAAGCCTAAAGTAGCTACCCCTGATCCAGCCTTTACCAAAAACATATCAGCATGACCGTGATAACACCCATCAAATTTTATTACTTTATCTCTTCCGGTAAAAGCTCGCATTAGCCTTAAAACCGCCATACAGGCCTCAGTACCGCTGTTTACAAATCTAACCATCTCTACTGATGGAACAGCATCTATTACCATTTCAGCAAGTTTATTCTCTAATACACAAGGTGCTCCAAAACTAGTACCTTTTTCAATTGCTTCTTGTAATGCTGTAATTACTTCAGGGTGAGCATGTCCACAAATGGCTGGTCCCCAACTACCTATGTAATCAATATACCTATTCCCATCAATATCCCAGGCAAAAGGGCCTTTTACTCTATCAAAAACAATCGGCTGTCCTCCAACAGATTTGAATGCTCTAACAGGAGAGCTAACACCTCCAGGCATTAATTCTAAAGCGGAAGAGAAAACCTCTTCAGAATGAGTGATATTTAATATGTCAGTCAAAATTTAAATGAATGGAGTTTTGAAAAAAATTTCATCATGTCCTAAATTAGAAATAAGTAAAAAATTTGTCAATCAGAATGAAATTCTACATTATGATATTTTTATTGCGTTATTTTGGAATGTAAATAATTAAATTTGAGGAAAAATCGACATAAAACTAATTTATTTCTAAATTTTTCTTTAATGTTCAGCGTTTTGAGGGTTAATAAAAATTTAAGATTGTTTGGAATTATATTTCGAAAAGATCATCATCATCATCAAAGTAATCATCATTTTGATTATCGATCTTTAAATTAATTAATACTGGAGCATGATCACTTGGTTGTAAATTTTCTCTTTGACTCCTTTCTATTACACAGCTTTTAAGTTTTGAAGAAAGGTTTTTACTGATATAAATATGGTCTATTCTCCAACCTTTATTTAGTTCATATGCATTATTACGGTAATCCCACCAACTCCAATGACCAGTTGATTTCTCAAAAATTCGAAACGAATCAATAAATCTTCCTTTTAGAACATTATTAAGTGCTTCTCTTTCCATCTTTGAAGCCATTATTCCTCCTTCGTATTTCTGAGGAGAATGAATATCTATATCGCGGGGTGCAATATTAAAATCACCTACAAGACAAACTAAATCATCTTCTTTTACCTGTTCATCTAAGAAGTATGATAAATGATTTAACCATTTAATCTTATAATTGAATTTATCTGAATCTATTGAAGAACCATTTGGCACGTAAACATTTATTATTTTTAAGCCATTGATATTTGCAGAAATTAATCTTTTTTGCTCATTAAAGTCTAAAGAAATGTTTTTTTCTTCATAATTGTGGGTAAATCCTCTAGTGACATTTTCGATATTTAATTTACTTATTATTGCAACACCATTATACGATTTTTGCCCATTTATAATAACTTCATAACCTAATTCCTTAAAAGGTGCTAAAGGAAAAGAATCATCTGCAACTTTGGTTTCTTGAAGACAAAGGATATCTGGATTTACATTATTAATCCAACTAGTAATTTGAGAAAGCCTTGTTCTTACGGAGTTTACATTCCAAGTTGCGATTAACAATTTATTACCAAACTATGTAAAATCAAAATAGCAGATAAATTTTAGCTTAAATTATTTTGAAATTAATCAAAATGAAATTCAATTTAAATAAACATATATCAAGATCTACTAAAATGTTTAT
Source organism: Prochlorococcus sp. AG-676-M04 (assembly GCA_003210895.1). Taxonomy (GTDB): domain Bacteria; phylum Cyanobacteriota; class Cyanobacteriia; order PCC-6307; family Cyanobiaceae; genus Prochlorococcus_A. Next base: position 35,359 of record QCUB01000005.1, on the reverse strand, counting down.
CTTATTTATTTCATTAATTAATATTAAATCAACTGTACTAAGTTCAGAAGAGTCTTATTTGAATGAAATGGAAATAGATAGCTCTACAAAATCAGAAACAAATAATTCAGATTTACCTAGTAATCCATTTGAATTAGTCGAGATGCTTAGAAGAGCTAATAGTTTGAATGATTCTACTAACCCTTCTGATGCTATTGATGATGCTTTAAAATTATTTAATAAGATTGAAGAAAAAGAAAATCTTTAATTCAATAAATTATCTTTTTAAACAAAAATTTTTTTAAATACAATTTAATATGATTAAAAATCCTATTCAAGAAGTTACAAATAAATTACAGTATAGAGCGATAGGTATCGTTAAAGGTATTTATAAGCCAAGTAATAAAGATCAATTAAATCGAGGGACATTAACTGATAAAGAAGGCAAAATAATTGATACAGTTATACTTGGCAAAGCTTTATCTCTTATAAAAAAATATATCAATTTAGAAAAGAACTATTTTTGGATAGTTTATCCAAGAAATAAAAATACTAATAATTTACATTTGCAGGTAGCGGGTATATGGGACCCTTATAAATTAAATCAAGATGGTAATAAAAATTCGGAAAAGGATCCTAATGAATTATTAGAGGAATTAAATTTAAACAACAATTATTTTTCTATTAGAGGAGAATTGGTTTATGTAAATACACAAAAGAAGGAGGTTGTTGTAAAAATTTGTTCTTCTCCAACTTCCAAGAGATTAAAAAATCCAACTTTTAAAATTACTGTTGAAGCAGAGCTCCCTATTAAATTTCTGAATAGTTTTGTAAGCCTTGATGTAATTAGGGATGGAAATACACTACGAATGGTTAAGTATGAAATTATTGAAAAGATAATATCTAAAAAATCATAGTATTGAATATGATTAATAAGTTTTTATGTTTTGAATTCTTATTTAAAAATCTATAAACGGTCATGGAAGAAATATTAATTGATTGTTCCCCCGGTGTCTCTGGTGATATGTTACTTGGAGCTTTCTATGACTTGGGTGTACCAAAAAATATAATTGAAAAACCACTTGCTTGTATTGGCTTAGAGAATTTATATAATTTAAATTTCAGAGAATCTAAAAGCTGTTCAATTCGAGGAATCAAAGTTGACATTGAAAACATTGATCAAAGTACTAAGAGAGATTGGAGTAGTATTAAAGATTTAATTTTGAAAGCTCGACTAGAAAAAAATTTACAAAAAAGAATTTATGAAGTTTTTGAGTCTTTAGCCATAGCTGAGGGAAGAGTTCACGGTATTGATCCTAAAGAAGTTCATTTTCATGAGATCGGGGCAATCGATTCCTTGGTAGATATCATTGGAGTTTGCTCTGCAATTGAATATTTAAAGCCAAAAAAGGTTTTTTGTAATATGCCAACTTTAGGTAGAGGTTTTGTTCGAACAGATCATGGCAAACTATCAATACCATCTCCTGCAGTAATAGAATTATTAACAAAAAAAGATATTAAAGTGATCTCAAGTAATGATTCAATAGAGGGTGAATTGTCAACTCCAACTGGAATAGCTTTACTTTGTAATTTTGTTGAATCTTTTCAAATCCCTTATAAATATTCTATTAATTCTTATGGAGTAGGTATTGGGAACTTAGAACTTCCATACCCAAATTTGGTTAGGGTTTTAAAAATTAATTCTAGTGATGAAAATTTAATAGATATAAAAATTAGCCCAAGATATGAAGAAATTTCTATTCAAGAGGCATGGATTGATGATCAAACATCTGAAGAAATCGCTAATTTTGTAGAGATATTTAGAAAAGAGGGAGCCTATGATGTTTCTTGCCAGACAATTAATATGAAAAAAAATAGAACAGGTTTTTCTCTTCAGGTTATTTTACCTATTGAAAAACAAGAATATTTTAGGAAATTATGGTTTCAATATTCTAATACTATAGGATTGAGAGAAAGACAACAATTGAGGTGGGTTTTACTAAGAAGAAGTGGAGAATGTTTAACAATTTTTGGAAAAATCAAGTTTAAACAATCTATGAAACCTAATGGAACTATTTCTATGAAACCAGAAAATGATGAAATTTTAAGATTGCAGATTGAGAACAATAAAACAGCTAAGGAAGTAATAAATAGCATTAAAGAATCATGCGGGGAATTTAAAGCTTTTGAAGATTGGCAATAAGATTTGAAATGCAAAAAATATTTTTTTTAAAGCTTCTAAAGACTATTAACTTTAGAGTCCTGAAGAACTTTTTTTTTATTTTAAGCCTATCTTATTTCTGTTTTTATTTTTTAAAAAATTTTGATCAAATTTCATTCAATATAGATTTTGCTATAAATGCTAAATATATATTATTATCTTTTCTTTTTTGTATATTAAGTATTTTTTTTAATGCACTAGCTTGGGAAAATATAGTTATATGGTTTGGTAAAACTAAAATTAAAAATAAAAATAATTTAATTTCTTTTTATGTAATTACTAATGTTCTTAAATATGTCCCAGGAGGAATTTGGCATTTCCTTGAAAGATATAATTTTTTAAAAGATATTAGTAACCCTCAACTTGCTTTTTATTCGACACTAATTGAGCCTTATTTTATGTTGTGCTCATCTTTCTTATTGGCTTCAGTGGGTATAATTATTTCCCCATTTTATTTTTTATTACTAATACCCTTGATATTTCTCAATAGAAAATTAATTTACCTCATTTTACGAAGATTAGAAGCTTTAAAAAGTAAAACTATTAGTGCTTTGAAAATAAAAAATGCTAAGTATAAATTTGATGAAAGAATAAAAATAATTTCTTTCTTCCCTTCCAAAGCCTTTTTGATTGAAATTCTTTTTGTATTATCAAAATTCATTGGATTTATTATTTGCTTTTATGTAGTTAATTTAGACAAACAATATAATATTTTTTATTTATTGGTAATTTTTTGTTTGTCCTGGTCTATTGGATTGATAGTGCCCACAGCCCCAGGAGGGGTAGGTGTATTTGAGGCTTGTTTTCTTTTTCTTGCTGGAACATCAAATATTCCGCAAAATATAATTCTTGTAAGTTTAATTTATTTTAGATTGATCTCTACCTCGGCAGATTTATTCTTAGGTTTGCCTTTCTTATTAAAAAAATTTTTTAAAAGAATTTAGTTCTTTTTTTCTAAGCTTGGAATTAATGTACTTGATGCAATTAGTCCCAAGACTGCTATGAAGATTGCAGGTAATATGGCTTCTGCCATTCGTTCATCTCCAGCATATTGATATATCCTTACAGATAAGGTATCAAAGTCGAAAGGTCTAAGAATAAATGTAATTGGTAATTCCTTAATTGTGTCTACAAATACCAAAAGTGATCCAACAAATATTGGACCTTTTAATAGTGGAATATGTATCTTTTTGATAATATCAAGCCAATTAGAGCCCAATCCCTTTGCAGCCTCATCAAGGCTGGGAGATATTCTTTCAAACCCAGAATCAAGAGCACCTTTTGAAATAGTTAAAAAACGAACTACATAACCCCAGATCAGAAGGAATATAGCAATAAAATGGAAGTTTGAATTGGAAATAGTTATTAATGATATAGCTAATACTGTGCCGGGTATTGCATATCCAATACCTGCAGGGAATGTTAAAAATCTTATAAGTAAGCTATTATTCTGACGATTAGCTAGCGTTAATATTAAAGAAAAGAATAATGTTACTAATGCAGCAATTATTCCAAGACTAATAGTTCTAAAAGTAAGTGATAGTAATTCTGTAGTGAATCCTTTTTTTAACTGATCACTATTTAATAGAAACCAAGAAAATGGAATTCCAATAGAAAATAGTGGTGGTAATAAAGTGAATAAAAATGCTAAGTAATACCTATTCCCTTTTAACTCAAATCCCAACGAATCTAATGATGCAGGATTATCACTCCAACGTTTTGTTTTCTTTCTGGAAAGTTTTTCAAACAAAATTAAAGTAAAAACTATTATTAATGAAACTAATGATAATCCAATCACGCTCTTAGGATTACCTTCTATAATCCAATTTTCAATTATCCCTTTAGAAATACTTGGAATATTTAATAATTCAACTGTGCCCAATTCATTCATAACTTCCATACACATAAGGCTGATTCCAGTTATTAATCCTGGAAATGCCATTGGAAGAGCAATTTTAAAAAAGCTGCCCCATGGCCCAACTCCTAATCCTCTACTTGCATTAATTTGATTAACTCCAAATTTATTAAAACTTTCATTAGCAAGTATAAAAACATAAGGGTAAGTAGTAATTGAAAGTATAAGAACTCCCCACCATAAACCAGTTATTTGATATCCCAAAATACTCCCTAAATCTTGTAAAACTGCAGTTAACAAATATGCTGGAGTTGCTAGTGGAATTAGTTGAAAAATACGAAGAGTTTTCCTAAATCTAAATTCGCAATTTGATAGTAACCAACCATTTAAGGTCCCTAAACCACCTCCAAAAAAACTTGTAAGTATTAAAAGTTTTAAGGTGCCAAATATTTCTTTTCCTCCTGCAATACCTAAGGAAAAATTTCCACCTAAAATAAAATCTATTCCTTCAATTAAGAAATTAGAAATTGGAATTATAATTATTAATGAAACTATCAAAGAAGCAATATTTAAAGGCTTTAAATCTGATAATATATTTTTTGTTTTTTTAATAAAAATTTTCAAATATTAAATAAAATCTTATTATGCTTCTTCTTTAGAATTAAATCTACAGTAATCAAGTTGATTCTTAATAGTTTGATGATCTAAATCTTTTCCTATTAAAACAATTTTATTTGATTTTTCATTTTCCCATTCATAATCATCAAGAGAAAAACGTTTACCAGATAAATGAAAAACATGTTTTCTTTCGCTTTCCATAAACCATAAAATTCCTTTAGCTCTAAATACATTTTGTGAGATTTGATTATCTAAAAAATTTTGAAACTTCCTTAAAGAAAATGGTTCACTAGTCTCAAAAGAAATAGATGTAAATCCCTCTATGTTGTTAATTAAATCATGTGAATGGGAAGAGTGATCATGTGAATGGGAAGAGTGATCATGTGAATGGGAAGAGTGATCATGTGAATCTTCTTTCTTATATATCTTTTCTTTAAATTGAAAAGTATCTGTTTCAAAAAGTCCTACACTCATTATTGTTTGTAATCCTACTTCACTATTTATAGATCTTAAGATTCTTGGTTCTTTTTTTATAGCATTAATGCAGCGTTCTATTTTATTTAAATGTGCTTCAGTTACTAAATCGCATTTATTAAGTAGTAAAATATCACCGTATAAAATTTGTGAGTAAGCAACACTAGATTTTTTTAAATCAAAATCAAAGTTGTCTGCATCAATAAGAGTAATAATCGAATCTAATCTAACTTTTTCTCTAAGATCACCTCCTGCAAAAGTCATTGCTACTGGAAGCGGATCTGCAAGGCCAGTAGTCTCAACAATTAAATAATCAATTTTTTCAGGTCTATCTAATATCTTAGAAACAGTATTTAATAATTCTCCGTTTATTGTGCAACAAATGCATCCGTTATTCAATTCGATCATATCTTCAGCAGTTTTTATGATTAATTCGTTATCAATCCCTATCTCCCCAAATTCATTAACTAAAACTGCAGTTTTAATACCAACTTGATTTTTTAAAATGTAATTTAAAAGTGTAGTTTTACCTGAACCTAAGAATCCACTAATAATAGTAATAGGAAGCAATTTTTCGGTCATTTTAATAGTTATGTTTTAATCTTAAATACTATGTCTACTGTAAATTATTTTTCGAAAATAACATTAATTTCAGATGCAATTATTTGATCTAAATTTGTAATGCCTCCTAAATCATGTGTACTTAGTTTTATAGTTAATTTTGAATATACATTTTCCCAATTTGGATGATGGTTATGTTTTTCACAAATTAAAGCAATCTTTGTCATGAAGGAAAAGGCTTCTATAAAATTATTAAAATTAAATTCTCTTTCAATATGATTTGACTTGATTTCCCATCCGCTTATTTTGGCAGATAGTTTTTTTAATTCATCATTTTGTAAAAGGTATGGTTTCATTGTATTTAATATTACTAGTATAATTATAAATATTTTTAACTTTTTTCCCCAATAATATGAACAATTATAGTTCTTTCTTTTGGACTAAATCGATGTTCCCATAAATAAATTGCTTGCCATGTGCCAAGTATAATTTTTCCTTTTTGAAAGCTTAAAGACAAATTAGTATTAGTTAAAGCAGTTTTAATATGAGCTGGCATATCGTCCTCTCCTTCTTGAGAATGAGCATAGTAGATATGCTCTTTGTCTTTTGATAATGAGGTATAGCAGTTGTAAGGCACTATAGATTTCATGAACTTTTCTAGGTCCTTGAGAACATTAGGATCTGCATTTTCATTAATAGTCAAACTACAACTTGTGTGTAGTGAAGTCAGGTTAAAAATTCCTGAATGAAAATTATTTTTCTGAATAAATAAATTCAAATCATTAGTAATATCTGTAAAGCCCTCTCCATTTGTTATAAAGTTTAATTTTGAAAAAATTTGTTCCATAAATATTTTAAGTCCTAATAATCAATATCATATTATGCATATACTTTGAAATTTTTTATACTTAGAACAATATTTTTGTCTTAAAATACATAATAATCAATACAAATATTCTTGGCTGAAAATGAATGGAATAAGCTCGGAGCTTATTTAAAAGAAACTCAAATATTAGGCTCAATACAGAGCGCTCTTTATTGGGATCAAAATACGGGCATGCCAAAGAAAGGAGCGTCTTGGAGATCTGAACAACTTACTTATATTGCAAAAATACTACATAAAAGAAATTCTTCAGAAGAGTTTTCAGATTTAATTAAAGCTGCTCAGGATGAGTTTTTAGGTTGCTTAGATCAATCATTAAGTCAAGAAATTATTCAAAGTAAAAAAAGAAATATTGAATTGTTAATCAAGGAATTTAATAGGCAAAAAAATTTAGATCCTAAATTAGTTGAATCACTTGCTAAGGCTAAATCAAAAGGTTATGAAAGTTGGCAAGAAGCAAAAAGAAAATCAGATTTTGAGATTTTCTTGCCAATTTTTAAAGAATTGATCAAATTACGTATTGAGGAAGCAAAGCAAATATCCGATACATATACACCTTGGGAAACTTTAGCTCAACCTTTCGAGCCTGATTTAACATTGGAGTGGTTGAATAATATTTTTCAGCCACTTAAAGAAACTATTCCATCTCTAATAAGTGATCTCAACCAATCAGAAAAATATAACTGGGATTTAAGCCCCAAATCTCAGCAAAATTTATGTTCTAAATTACTTGATGAGTTTGGGAGAGACGAAGATCTAGTTGTGGTTGCTAAATCCCCCCATCCGTTTTCTATTACTTTAGGCCCAGACGATTATAGGATTACTACTAGGATTGTTAAAGGGGAACCCTTATCAAGTTTTCTTGCTACTGCTCATGAGTGGGGGCATTCGATTTATGAACAGGGGTTGCCTTCACAAAGTCATCAATGGTTTGCATGGCCTTTGGGTCAAGCAACATCAATGGGTGTTCATGAAAGCCAATCTTTATTTTGGGAAAATAGGATAGTTAAATCAAAATCTTTTTCTAAAAGGTTTTTCAAGCATTTTGTTTCTGAAGGCTGTTCTTTAAATAATCATTTAGAACTTTGGAAATCTGTTAATCATTTAAAAGCAGGCTTAAATAGAGTTGAGGCAGATGAATTAAGTTATGGATTGCATATTTTAATTAGAACTGAACTTGAAATAGATTTAATTGAAGGAGATTTAGAAGCGAAAGATGTTCCATCAGAATGGAATAAAAGATATGAGGAACTATTAGGAATTAGACCATCTAATGATGCAGAAGGTTGTTTGCAAGATGTTCATTGGAGTGAAGGAGCCTTTGGATATTTCCCTTCATACTTGTTAGGTCATCTTATAAGTGCACAAATCTCTTCACAAATGGAAAAGGAAATAGGATTAATTGATAATTTAATTGAAAATGGAGAATATGAAAAAATAATTTTATGGTTAAAAAATAATATTCATACCTATGGAAGATCTCTTAACTCTATGGAATTAGTTAGAAATGTGACAGGAGAGGAACTAACATCAAATTTCTTTGTGAATCATTTGAGATCGAAAATAAAAGAATTCTGCTAAAAATTACGTTTTAGAATTTGATTGAGTATTAGAATGTAGGATAAATAAAAATAATTTTTTGATGGCAAACCTTAATCAACCTCCAAGTAGAGTTACTCCAAATTTATTGCATATTTTAGATGCTTTTACAGACAATACTAAATCAGTCGTTAATACAATTGTCGAGTTGAATTCTAATACGATAAATAAGTATGAGTTAATTACTGAAACTGGACATTTGAAACTCGATAGAGTGGGTTATTCATCACTCGCATATCCTTTTGCTTATGGATGTATTCCAAGAACATGGGATGAAGATGGTGATCCACTTGATATTGAAATAGTTGGAGTTACAGAACCCTTAGTGCCTGGCTCAATTGTAGAGTCAAGGATCATAGGAGTGATGAAATTTGATGATGGAGGAGAAGTTGATGACAAAGTAATTGCTGTCCTATCCGATGATAAAAGAATGGATCATATTCATACTTTTGAGGATCTTGGGATACATTGGCTTAATGAGACCAAGTATTACTGGGAACATTATAAAGATCTAAAAAAACCAGGTACATGTAATGTTAATGGCTTTTATGGAATTGAAGAAGCTGTAAAAGTAATCCATGATTGTGAGTCTAGATATCAAAAAGAAATTGAACCTAAATTAGTTGATTAATAAAATATTATTAATCTCTATATTGTTCAAATATTTCCGAAAGAATTTTATCTGCTCCCTGAAGTTTTAGCTTGTCAGCTAATTTCTTCCCAACTCCCTCTGGATATTTAATATTTCCTATTGATTCATCTTTAATAAGTCTTTTGCCATCAATGGATGCGACCATTCCTATTAGTGATATTTCATCATTTTGAATACTACTATTAACGCCTATAGGAACTTGACATCCCCCTTCAAGTTCTCTTAAGAAAGATCTTTCGGCTAAACATCTTTGGCTTGAGACCTTATCTTCTAGGACACTTATAATTTTAAGAACTTCTTTATCATCAGATTTACATTCTATTCCTAAAGCACCTTGACCAACCGCATGGAGGGAAATCTCATTAGGAATTATTTGGTGAATTCTTGATTCAAATCCTAATCTTTTTAAACCCGCTGCAGCCAGAATAATACAGTCAAATTCTCCAGAATCTAGTTTTTCTATTCTTGTAATAACATTTCCCCTAATATCTCTGAAATTAAGATGCGGAAATTTATATCTTAATTGAGCAAGTCTCCTTAAGGAACTTGTCCCAACAATTGAACCTGAAGGTAAACTTTCTAATTGATATATTTTATTTTTTTTGTTAACTACTAAAGCATCTGAAGGATCTTCTCTTTTTGTAATACATCCTAATGTAAGTCCATTAGGTAAATTAGTAGGCAAATCTTTTAAGGAATGCACTGCAATATCTGCATGACCTATTAGCATTTGAGCTTCGAGTTCTTTTGTAAAAAGACCTTTATCTCCTATTTTCGCTAAAGCGACATCAAGTATTTTGTCGCCTTGAGTTGCCATAGCCTCTATAGATACTTCCAAATTAGGAATATTTTTTTCTAATTGCTCTTTAACCCATAATGTTTGAACCATTGCTAATTTACTTCTTCTACTAGCTATTTTCAATTTAAATTTAGTCATTAAATATTGGTTTAATTAGGTTTAAGAACAAGTCGCATCTATCTTAAGACAATATTTGGCAACATATCAAAGCTGAAAAATTATATTTAACTTTTTTATTTAATATATTCCTTTAAAACTCCATTTCTGTTTGGATGCCTTAGCTTTCTAAGCGCTTTTGCCTCTATTTGTCTAATTCTTTCTCTTGTGACATCAAAAATTTGCCCTATCTCTTCAAGAGTCTTCATCCTTCCATCATCTATTCCATAGCGCAGTCTTAGTACATCCCTTTCCCTTGGGCTTAGAGTTGCTAAAACCCCTTCTAAATCCTCTCTCAACAAAGTTTTAGAGACATCTTGTTCTGGATTCTCAATATCAGCCTCTATAAAGTCTCCAAGCCTTGAATCTTCTTCTTTACCAATAGGCGTCTCTAGCGAAATTGGAAGCTGAGCACTTTTAGCTATAAATCTTAATTTTTCAATTGTCATTTCCATACTCTCAGCTATTTCTTCTTCGCTAGGCTTTCTTCCAAATTCTTGACTAAGAACTTTTGTTGTTTTTTTAATTCTAGAAATTGTCTCATATAAGTGAACAGGTAATCTGATAGTTCTACTTTGATCTGCTATCGCTCTTGTTATCGCTTGACGAATCCACCAAGTTGCATAGGTAGAAAATTTATAACCTTTTTCATGGTCAAATTTTTCTGCAGCCCTTATTAAACCTAAGCTTCCTTCTTGGATTAAATCTTGAAAAGATAACCCTCTATTCATATATTTCTTAGCAATAGAGACAACTAATCTTAAATTAGATTGAACCATCTTCTCTTTAGCTCTTCTTCCTAAGAGAAGTCTTCTTCTAAATTTTGAAAGAGGCATGTCTATTAATTCAGCCCATTCTCTGACTGACGGAAAATGTCCTTTCTCAGACTCGTATTGTGTAGCTAACTCTTCAAGTTGGAGTAGATCCGCTATTTTTCTAGCAAGTTCAATTTCTTCATCAGGTCTTAATAATCTAATCCTTCCAATTTCCTGAAGATAAACTCTTATTGAATCTTCCGTGTATATTCCCTTTGGTCCAAGCTTTATATTTCCAAGAGCTTTGGCTTCATCATCTGAACCATTGAATTCATCATTGTTTTGAATAGAATCTTGGTTTTTGATAATTTTTTCTTCTTCTCGACTGTTTTCTAAATTCGAATCAATTTTTTTATTAATTTTTTTCTTAGAACTAGGATTAGAATTTTTTGATTCTGCTGCAACTGGACACATAATGGACTCCTTTCTACGGTGAATTTAACTAGGTAAAATTTTAATTAGGGCGATTTTATACATTTAGTAGTAAAAATTTGCCTTAAGGATTAAAAGAACTAACTCACAGGAATAGTGAATAGATAAAGTTTTTTTTAAATTGTTGAAAAATTTAAATAGTGTTATAGATTACCTAAAGTAAAAAGTCTTGGGATTTCTCAGACTGGCAGATCAATTTTTGAATTTTCACTCAATGATCAAAGCTTCATGTCTCCCTTAAGAACAGGATACTTACAATGTGCAAAAACACTTTGTGGAATGTTCAACAATCTAATACTAAGAAAAAGTTTTGATGCCGGCAAGTAATGATTTATCAAATACCTCATATAAGTTTGAGGTTTTACTTGATATTGGTAGTCATAGTAATAGTTTTTCTTATATAGATGGAAATAATCTCGGTGTAGAAGTTGGAGATATTGTTTCAGTAAAACTTAAAGGAAGATTATTAAACGGATTAGCGATTGCCAAAAATCCTTTTTTAAAAATTGAAAAAGTTAAAAAAGATTTTAAAAAGGTATCTAAGTTTAAATATTCGTTTATAGAGGGTATTGTCCAAAAAAAGGTTATTCAAGACTGGTGGAGAGAATGGTTGGAAGCTCTAGCTTTATTTTATCGTGTAAGCAGCTCAAAAATGTTTAAGACAGCTTTCCCCCCTGGATGGATTGGTAAATATAAAAAAATATCTCAAAACTGCAAATATCAAATATGGATTGAATCCCAAAAAGATTTGGAATTCAGTAATGATGAATTAAGTCAGAGAGAACTTTCACTAATACATTTTTTGCGTCAGAGAGGTAACTGGCAAAGCGAATTACTTAAGCTCGGCTTTAATTCAAATCTTATTAATTCAATGGTTAGTAAAAACTTATTAATCAAGACTAAAAGAAAAAAAATATTAAGTAATAAACTTAGCTCTTACAAAAATGATGTTATTGAATTAAAAAAACCAAATCTTACGCAGGAGCAAAAAAAAGTATATATGGAAATGAAAGAGACGCAACCTGGAAGTGTTTTTTTGCTATGGGGAGAAACAGGTTCTGGGAAAACAGAAGTTTATATGAGAATGGCTGAAGATCAACTACTAAATAAAAAGAGCTGTTTAATACTTGCTCCAGAAATAGGACTAATTCCTCAACTTATCGATAGATTTAGTAAAAGATTTCAATGTGAGGTGTATGAGTATCATAGTAATTGTTCTTCTAGGCATAGAACCTTAGTTTGGAAGAAGATAATAGATGAAGATGAACCTTTTATTGTAATTGGCACAAGGTCAGCAGTGTTTCTTCCTATTCGGAATTTAGGATTAATAATAATGGATGAAGAACATGATATTTCATATAAGCAAGAGAGCCCAATGCCTTGTTACGATGCAAGAGATGTTGCTTTTGAAAGAGTAAAAAGAAATCCTGCAAAGTTAATTTTTGGAAGTGCAACACCTTCAATGAGGACTTGGAAAAGTGTTGTTTTTGAAAAAAAGTTAAGGTTGCTGAGAATGAGAGAAAGAATATCTAATACTGTAATACCAGAAATTAAAGTTGTTGATATGCGCGATGAATTCCAAAAGGGAAATACCAAAATTTTTTGTAGCGAATTATTAGAATTAATCTCTCAGCTTAAAGATAAGCAGGAACAAGCAATAGTTTTGATTCCTAGGAGAGGTTATAACGGGTTTTTAAGTTGTAGAAATTGTGGATTTATAATAAATTGCCCTAATTGTGACGTGCCTTTATCAGTGCATTTAGGCTCAAAAGGTAAAAAGTGGCTTAGTTGTCACTGGTGTGACCATAAAGCAAAACTTAACAACACTTGCCCAGATTGCAAATCAAATGCCTTTAAGCCTTTTGGTATAGGGAGTCAAAGAGTAATTGAGTTCTTGAATAATGAATTTCCTGAATTAAAGGTACTTCGTTTTGATAGAGATACTACCTCAGGTAAAGATGGTCATAGAAATATTCTCTCAAAGTTTTCCAATGGAAATGCAGATATTCTTGTGGGGACTCAAATGTTAGCAAAAGGTATCGATATTCCCAATGTTACTCTTTCAGTGGTTATCGCCGCAGATGGATTACTTCACCGTCCAGACATTTCTGCAGAAGAAAAATCATTACAATTATTTCTACAATTAGCTGGTAGAGCAGGTAGAGCCATAAAACCAGGAAAGGTTATTTTTCAAACATATAAACCAAGTCATCCTGTGATCTCATTCCTCAAAAATAGAGATTATGAGGGATTTTTAGCTGAAAACTCTAAGTTAAGAAAAGATGCAAAACTTTTTCCTTTTTGTAGGGTATGCCTTTTAAAAATTTCTGGAGAAAACCATGAATCTACTGAAAGCACTGCGGCTAATCTGGCGCAATATTTGAAAAGTTATTGTAAAGATAATCAATGGATGGTAATAGGTCCTGCCCCAAGTTTAATAGCAAAAGTTGGAAATAAATTTAGGTGGCAAATATTAATTCATGGTCCAGAAAACTCGGAATTGCCTTTACCAAATAGGACTAATTTATGGAAAATAATTCCTAAAAATGTTTTTTTATCAATTGATCTAAATCCAGTAGAGTTATAGCTAATTAGAGGGAAGTTCTGGTAAGTTAGAACCTATCTGGTATCTATAAAACCTTACAAAATAAGATAGCAATAGTATCAATAGAATAAGTAAAAAACCTATTAATAATTTGTTCCAATTCCAAAATGAGAATTCTAATTTATTGATTTCTCCAGGAATTAATTTCCACTTTATAAAGTTTTTAGATATTTCTAAATTAGGATTTTTTTGACCTCGAACGCTAACTTTACTTGGGTTAATAATATTGAATGATAGTTCTAAATCGTCAAAAGATTTAAGATTCTGAAGATCAAAATCTATCCTGTAATTATATTTTTTTAAAAAGAAAAAATTATTTTCAAAACTATTAATTTTTAGATCTGTTGATTCTCCTAACAATTCTCCAGCAGTTTTTTGAATTTTATAAAGAGTTTCTTGAGCTTTTTCGTTACTTAAATTTTCATTTTTGAAGGAAAAATCTAATTCTCCTTTCGATATTTCTGAATCAGGAAGAATTTCTTTAATTTTTTGTTCGAAATTTATTTGCCAAGGTAATTTTTTTATATATTTGCTTTCAATTTTGAAATTATTAGTAATTGATTCAATTTCACTAAGATCAAGAGTGTTTTCAATTTTAACGCAGCCGCTTAAAAGTGGAATTAGTAGTAATAAAAATAGAGAAATGATAAGTCCAAATCCTTTCTGAAACGGTTTTGTTTCACCAGTTGGAATATTTGATGTATTGATAAACTTTTTATCCTTATTCTTATTTTTATTAGGCTTTAGAGAAGTAAGAGATTTTTTGTTAAAGTTAGGGTTTCTTTCAATAGTAATATTCCAATTCTCAGGCTTTTTAATTTCAGGAGAATCGATAATTTCCATTAAATACTTTGCGTTTTCTCTTACTTTATAATCATGAGATTTTAAAAGTTCTTTGCAATATTGTTTTGCCTCTTCCTTTTTATTAATTCCCGATAGGGCAGTTATTATGATGGTACGTAAATTAACACCCTCTTTACTTGAGAGAGGGTAAGATTCGATTATTGGGTATAAATATTCAATACAGAAATTATATTCTCCTTTAATAAGAGCAAACTCTGCTGTCTCAACAACTTTCTTGTATGAATCCATTTTCAAGCATTAATCATAGTTCCAATACCTGAATTTGTAAAAATTTCTAGAAGTAATGAATGTTCAATCCTTCCGTCAATTATATGGGCAGCTTTTACTCCCTGAGCTAATGATCTAATACAGCATTCCGTTTTTGGGCGCATGCCATTTGAAACGATATTTTTATCAATAAATTTTCTAGCCTCTTTTAGGTTGATTTGTTTTACGAGACTATTTGTGTCCTCTTTTTCTTTTAGTATCCCTGGAGTATCAGTTAGAAGAATAAGTTTTTCTGCATTTATTGCCGCAGCAACCTCTCCTGCCACGAAATCAGCATTTATGTTATGAGAAATGCCATCTACTGTAGAGCCAATACTGGAAATGACAGGAATATATCCTTTCTCAATTAGAGGGTCTAACACTTCAGGGTTAATTTTTGTTACCTCTCCAACTAATCCATGACTTCCATCTCCTAATTCTCTTGACTGAATTAAGTTGCCATCTAGTCCTGAAATCCCAACAGCTAACGAGCCTGTTTTATTGATTCCTCTCACAATCTGTTTATTTACTCTTCCCATTAGCACCATCTCAACTATTTCCATTGTTTTCTGATCGGTAACTCTTAAACCATTTTTAAACTTTGGCGATATCTCTAATTTGTTTAGCCAATTATTTATTTCGGGACCACCGCCATGTATTACTACGGGACATACACCAACAGTTGATAAAAGAGCAATATCTCTAAAGAAAGCTGTTCTTAATTTTTCCTCTTCCATGATGGAACCACCATACTTAATAACAATTTTTCTACCTGAAAAACTTTGAATGTACGGAAGCGCTTCGCTTAATATTGATACTCTTAGGGAATCATCCATCATAAAAGGAGTTTTGAATTTTGATTGAATTGAGAAATTGAATTTTCATAAATATTTTCAAATATCTAATAGAAGAAAATCAAATCGAATTCCTTTTTATTATCGTTGATAATAAATTCTGATTCAAGACCTTTGACAAAAAACCTATTTAATCTATCTTGTTTCTCAATCCACTGTTCATATGGAACATCATTTATTTCAAAATTCATCCTAAAGCCATTCTTTTCTTCTTTTGTAATTTCTTCAATCTCTTTAAGTTGGGGAGGATTATCTTCATTCCATAAATTTAATGACTCTAATGAAGATTCAAGATGTGCTTTTATTCCATACCTCCATCTGGTTACATCTCTAACTAATTCGGTTAATTCTTTGGGCCTATTAAATCTATTTGCCTTGAAATCATTTCTATTTACTAATTTAACCGGGGGTATTTCAGATGTTTTCAAACCAAGTCCAATTAATAAAATAGGGACTCCATAAAAGAACGTAGGAACACTTAAATTAACTGATTCAGTAAAATAAGCTGTCATTCCAATAAAAGCTAAAACACCTCCTGTGACTGTTATTATGTTTGCAGGAGATAGGTATTTCTTCATTTTGTTTTACTAGAAAAGTTATTGAATATTATGCAAGATCCTAATTCTAAAAATCAAGAAGATTTAATTTCAAAACTTGATCAAGATAGAGCATGGTTGTTGGAGAATCTTGATAAAGGCAAATGGTCAGAGATTAGAAGTGAACTTGCTGATCTTGAGAGGAAAATAAGCAAACTTATTATACGTGTTCAAGAATCAAATATTGATACTTGATTTAAAAAGGTATTTCGTCAACCTCAGGTACTAATGGAGAACTGTTCCATTGTGAAGTTTCGGTATTTTCTGATTTTTCATCAGAAGAATTGCTATCTTTGCTATTAGAAATGTTAGGTTCTTTTTTATCTGAGGTTATTTTCTCAACTGGACTTATATGATGAATTCTTGAAGCTGTAAGTTCAGTCTGCTTTTCTTTAGTTCCATCTTTTCTAGTTACTGAATTCATTCTAAGACGTCCTTCAATAACTATGTTTTGTCCTTCTTTTAATTCTTCTACCATTTCTTGTGCAATACTGCCCCAACCTAAAACTTTTAATTCTCTAATTGGATCATCATCGCGTAATCCCTTGAAATTGACCGTCATTTCAGCAATAGGGGTTTTATTATCTTTGGTATATCTCATCTGAGGAGAGCTATTTATTACAGCTTGAATTAAACAATGATTCATTAACTTTCTATTTAATTAAAGACATATTGATGCACAATTCAGAAAATTGCCACGAAAATGTTTGGATCCTTTCAGGAACTTCAGATGGACCAGCCATAGTTAACAAACTACTAAAACTAAACTATGTAGTATTTGTAAGTGTTGTCACACATCAAGCAAGAAAATCATACGCTGAAAATCCAAAGTTACACATCATTACAGGAAAATTAAATAATTTAAGTGAAATCACCAATTTTATTGAAAATAATAAAATTAATTATGTAATAGATGCAACTCACCCATTTGCTTTAATTATTTCTAAAAATTTAAATGAAGCTTGTAAAATAATCAAAAAGCCTCTTTTTGCGTTTGAAAGGAAATCGGAAATTAAACCATTTAATAATTTTTACTATATAAATAGTTTAAAAGATATAAATAAGGAAGGTCTTATAAATAAAAATATTCTTTTAGCCATAGGATCTAGATTTCTAAATGAGACTGCAAGTTATTATTTAAAGTACGGTGCAAATGTATTTACAAGGGTAATTCCAAGATATGAAAGTATATCAAAAGCTTTTGGCTCATGTATAAAAAATTCAAACATAGCAATACTTGAACCTAGCAAAAAAAAAGGAAATATTTTAGAAAAAAAACTTTGTGATCATTGGAAGATAGATTATATACTTTGTAGAGATTCTGGAAGTTATGCACAAATAAATTGGGAGAAAATAGTTCATGAAAGTGACATGAAGTTATTTTTAGTTAAAAGGCCAAAATTAAAATATAAGAATCCACTCATATTTCTTGATTATGATAAGTTGATAAATCAAATAACTAAAAAATTTAACATTTTAGAATGAATCAAGTTTTACTTTTGATAACTACTGAATACAATAAAAAGGCAGCTAAAAAAATTGCTAAATTCCTTATCAAAAAAAAACTTGCAGCATGTGTATCCTTAAAAGATATTTATTCCATTTATGAATGGGAAGGAAAAATTGAGCAGGTTAATGAAGTTGAAATTATAATAAAAAGCAAACCAGAACTAAAAAATGCTTTAATAATTTTCTTACAAAAGATGATATCTTATGATGTTCCTCAAATTATTTATAAGAAGTTTAACTCAGAAAAAAAATATATAAATTGGGTGTATAAATCTATTTCAAACTAAGTTTGATTGTATTAACTTTTGAAGGTTAATATTAGATCTAGAACCTAACTGAGTAATTATATGACCAGCGCATATTGAACCTATTTCTCCACACTTCTTTAGAGCATAATTCTTAATTAGTCCATGAATAAATCCCCCCGCATAAAGATCTCCTGCGCCTGTTGTATCAATAATTTTTCCCAATTGAAGTGGCTTTATTTCTTCGGATTCGCCTTTATTTATTACCAAAGAACCTTTACTGCCTAAAGTTATTATTACTAATTCACATATTGAAGAAATAGATTCTTTGCATCTTTGTAAATCATTTTCTTTAAAAAGACTTAACACTTCAGATTCATTGCAAAATACAATATCTATATAGTTTTCAATTAAATCTAAGAAACTTTCACGATGTCTATCTACACAAAAAGAGTCCGACAATGAAAGTATTATTTTTGTATTTGATTCTTTAGCAATATTGGCAGCTTTAAGAAAAGCATTCTTAGCTAAATTACTATCCCATAAGTATCCCTCTAGATATAAATATTTGCTATTTTTTATTGAATTATAATTAACGTCTTTAGGCTCGAATTCAACCGATGCTCCCAAGTAAGTACACATGGTTCTTTGAGCATCTGGGGTTATAAAAATTATTGAATGTGCACTTGATGGCCCTTCATCTATAGGAGGAGTATTGAAGATAGTCTTACTTTTTTTTATATCAGTAGAAAAGAAATTTCCAAAATTGTCATTCTTTACTCTTCCAATAAACTGAACATTATGCCCTAATTCTGCCAAGCCTACGATAGTGTTTGCAGACGAACCACCTGATATTTTTTTTATTACTTTACAGTTTTCTAATAAAACTTCAGATTCATTTGAATTGATAAGATTCATAGAGCCCTTTTTAAGGTTATTAAGCTCTAAAAATTGATCTTCCACTTTTACAATAATGTCTACTATTGCATTTCCTAATCCTATGAGATCAATATCTTTTTTTAGATCAAAGTTACTATATATTTTTTTCATTAATTTTAAAATTGCAAAATTATCTTAGAAGCGCTCTCTTAGGGCCATGAATAGGGTCTTCAATTACTATAGTTTGATCTCTATTTGCACCTAATGAGACAATAGCAATTGGGACTTCCATTAATTCAGCAAGAAATCTTAGGTAATTCATAGCATTTTCAGGAAGATCAGATAGTTTTCTGCAATTAGCAGTGGAGCATTGCCATCCTTTTAATTTTTTAAATATTGGTTTACATTTTTTTAAGTCATCAGAATTAGTTGGGAAATAATCTATTTCTTCCCCATCTAATTCATATGCAATACAGACTTGAATTTCATCTAACTCATCGAGTACATCTAATTTTGTTACTGCCAAACAGTCAAGACCATTTACATAAACAGCATACTTGCCAATAATTCCATCAAACCAACCACATCTTCTTCTTCTTCCAGTTGTGGTTCCAAACTCACTACCTCTATCACAAAGTTGATCATTAATACTTCCTTGTAATTCTGTTGGGAATGGCCCCTCTCCAACTCTCGTAGTATATGCCTTTGCGACTCCTATTACCCTGTCTATAAGAGTAGGACCAACACCAGCTCCAATACAAGCACCTCCTGATATCGGATTTGATGAAGTTACATAAGGATATGTTCCATGATCCAAGTCAAGTAAAGTTCCCTGTGCACCTTCAAATAGAATATTTTTTTTATTTTTTGCAGCAGAGTGAATATTTCTTGTACAGTCAACTACATGCTTCGATAGTCTCTTCCCATAATCAAGATATTCTTCAATTATTTCATCTTTACAAAGAGGTTTAATGCCATATATCTTTTCTAGAAGCCCATTTTTTTCTTTAAGTGGTATCTCTATAACATCTCTTAATCTCTCTTCATAAAGTAAATCTCTTATCCTAATTCCATTCCGTTGTGATTTATCAGCATATGTTGGGCCAATCCCTCTACCTGTTGTTCCGATTTTATTTAAACCTCTATCAGCTTCCATCGCCTCATCTAATAAGCGGTGGTATGGCATTGTTACATGTGATGTTGATGATATTTTTAATCCTGAAATATCTATGCCATTTTCAATTAACATATCTATTTCTTTAAGCAATATCTTTGGGTCTACAACTGTTCCCGATCCAATTAAACAGGTGGTGTCTTTGTAAAGTATTCCAGATGGGATTAAATGTAATTTTAAAACCTTATCATCAACAACAATAGTATGCCCTGCATTTACACCTCCTTGATAGCGCACAACAACATCTGCTGAACGACTTAATAAATCGGTTATTTTACCTTTTCCTTCGTCGCCCCATTGGGCTCCGATTACAACAACATTAGCCAATTTTTAAAAGAACATTATTTTTGTACGAATATTCAATATATTCAAAATTCTTGGATTATATTTATAAAGTAAATTATTTGTATTAACTTTCTCTTAAAACCATTTTTTCGGCAAGAGAGAATTCTTTAGTTAAGCGCTCTTTAAGTTTTTCTGGTAGAGGCCTGGCTGCAAAGTTTTTGTAATGACCTGCCATGGCATTTAATGCTGTCTGCATTGTTGTAAATGATTGAGTTTTATTAACCATACCTCTGTTTCTATATCTAGAAATATAGTCAGTTATAAGGGCGAGTGATTCATTTCTAACCTCATCTTTATCAGGAGAATTCTTTGGGGTTTCAACGGCAATTTGTAAGGTTTTAACAACTGATATTGTATCTTTAGCATAATCACCAGTCATAGATGTCTTTGCTGCATATGAGGGAGTATTAAATAATGTAAAAAAAATAGATAAACAAATGGCAAATAGAGTAGCTTTTTCAAAAAATTTAGAAAATAATTCAGACCTCTCTTTTACTGACATAACTTAACTCCTAATAAAAATTTAGCTTTAAGAATTTTTATTGTACATTACTTTTGATTCGGAAATAAATTTCTCTAACAAATTCTTTGAAGTAATCTTAATTTTACTTTTGCTAAATCTACATAAGAATTCTACTTCTTCATTAATCGAATCTCTGCCTATTATTATTTGAAAAGGAATTCCAATTAAATCTGCATCTTTAAATTTGACTCCCGCTCTATCATCTCGATCGTCAAGGAGCACATCGATTTGTTTGTTTTTAAACTCTTTATAAATTTCTTCAGTAAGTCTTTTTTGATTGGGATCTTTCAAATTAGTTGGAATAATTAAAACTTCAAATGGAGAAATTTGAATTGGCCAAATAATACCATTTTCATCATGATTCTGTTCAATAGCTGCTTGGGCTATTCTTGTAACCCCAATTCCATAACAACCCATCCATAAATTTTTCAATTTACCATCCTTATCTGAAAACTTTGCATTCAATTTTTCACTATACTTTTGACCTAATTGAAAAATATGTCCAATTTCAATACCTCTTTTTTCTTTTAACTTTTCATTACTTTCAATGTTGATAAAATCTCCTTTTTTTGCATTTCTTATATCTGAGATTAGGAATTTTTTATCAATAAATGAAAATGTTTGGAATACTTTGTGAAAATTTACTTTATTTCCCCCACTCACAAAACTTGAAAGAGTGCTGGCAGAATAGTCAGCGATTCTTATCCAACTTTTATCCCAATTGGAATCATTCTTTATTGTTTCATCATGTATGTCTGGTCCAATATAACCTAGTGGAAAATTAGTAAGATTTTTTTCAATAATTGCATTATCTTCAACTATTTTTAGGTGAATCAAGTTTGAATCATATTGTTTATTAATAAAATTAAAAAGCTTAACTTCATTTATACACTGATCTCCTCTTATACACGCGAGGATTGGGACTTCTGTTTTATCTTCAAATTTTGCTAGGAATATAACGACTTTAACTATTTGACTTGCATCTAAATTATTTTTCTGACAGATATCAACAATTGATTTTTGATTAGGTGTCTCTAACCATTCATCTTGGTGATTTTTTAAAGGTATCTCTTTGGTAGGTAAAGAAACGGCTTTTTCAATATTGGCTGCATATGAACCACTTTCAGTAAATAAAATAGAATCTTCTCCAGCATCAGCTGTTACCATGAATTCTTTAGATGCAGCACCTCCAATGGCTCCACTATCGGCGTCTACTCCTACTGTCTCTAATCCACAATTTTTAAAAATATTTTCATAAGCTTTTCCCATCTTTTCATAAAAAGATGACAAATCTTCTTTTGAGGAGTGAAAAGAATAACCATCCTTCATTATAAATTCCCTACTTCTCATTAATCCAAATCTTGGTCTTATCTCATCTCTAAATTTTGTTTGTATTTGGTAAAAACATAAAGGCAGTTGCTTATATGAATTAATAATTTCGGACACAATACTTGTAATTACTTCTTCATGTGTTGGAGCTAAGCCAAATTCTTTTCCTTGCCTATCCTTGAGATTAAACATTATTCCTTCACCGGCAGTATAACCTTCCCATCTTTCACTTCTTTTCCATAACTCTGCTGGATGTAGTTGGGGTAAAAGTAATTTTGAACAGTCTTTATTGTTAAGTTCTTTTTCAATTATGGTCGATATTTTTTCAATTACTCTGAGCATTATTGGCATGTATGCATAAATTCCACTATTAACTCTGCGAATATAACCCCCTTTTAAAAGTAATTGGTGAGAAATAATTTCTGCTTCAGAAGGAGTATCACGAAGCGTCCCCAGAGGAAATGAGGTGGTGACGCGCATATAAATAAATTTGTAATAAGTCTAATTTTATCAATTAAGGTGTAAAAAAAATTCTAAGTGTCTTGAGTCCCTGAAGGCAGGTAGTTTAGATTTATCCTTTCTGCTAGTTTCTGCAATAATAAAACTTAAAACTTTTAAGTAATTTCATTAACCTTAATGACATTTTAGCAAAGTTATGGACAATATAGATTCCAATATTTCTAGTTCAGAAGAATTAGTTGGTATTGATGAAGTTCAAAGATTCCTTAACCGATCAAGAGCCTCTGTTTACAGGTATACAAATACAGATCTAAGAAATTTAAATCCTAGTTTCAATCCTAGAAAATTAAATCCTGAATATAGAACGGATCAAAAAGAACCACTACGTTTTCATCCTAATGAAATTGCAAGATTTGCAAAAGATATTTTAAGAATTAAAGAAGTGACTGTAGAAGTTTTTAATTCTCCATCTTCAGCAGCTCAAAATATGCTTTCACAGATTCTTGAAGAATTAAAAAGTATTAGGTCTCTATTAGAAAAAAATTAGTTTAAGGTTTAATTTGAACTGTTTTTTGATTTATTTACTTATTGATTGTAAAATTGTCTTGTTAAGTTAATTACTCAACTTTTAACAAGTAAAACTCTTGAAATATACAAATTCAAAGCAGTTTGTCGAAAGTAAATTAAGCGAAAGCTCTTCTCTTATTACTATTTCAAGTGAATTGGAAAGAGATGATGATGAACCTTTAAGTATGAAGTGTTTATCTACATCATTTCTTGGTATCTTAATTGCCTCTATGACAATTTTATTGCCTTCAATTAGTATTTTGCTTGGAAGACCTTTATCTCAGGCAAATGAGATTATTTCTTTTCACTTAATTAAAAAAGATGGATCTTAGTTTGATACCTCCATCTCCAATGAAGGGCATAGTTAATTTAGTTGTTGAAATTCCCGCTGGAAGCAGGAATAAATACGAATATTGTTCTAAAGCAGGAATTATGGCCCTTGATAGGATTTTACATTCTTCAGTTCGCTATCCATTTGATTATGGCTTTATTCCAAATACCCTTGCTGATGATGGAGCCCCCTTAGATGCAATGGTAATAATGGATGAGCCAACATTCGCAGGTTGTTTAATTAAAGCAAGACCCATAGGCGTTTTAGATATGTATGACTGCGGACACTATGATGGAAAACTTTTATGTGTTCCTATAGCTAACCCTAGGCAAGATAATATTACGAGTATTAATCAAATAGCTACTAATCAGTTAGAAGATGTTGCAGAATTTTTTAGAACAAGTAAAGGTTTAGATGGACGAACAGTTGTAATAGATGGATGGAGAGATTTTGAAGTAGTTGAAGAACTTTTAAAAAAATGTACACCTTCAAAGAAGAAATCCTTTAAAGTTTTAAAAAAATCATCAATAGTTAAATAAATTGGAAAAAGTAATTTTTTATGGCTATTCAAAATGCTCAACATGTAGGAAAGCATCAAATTGGCTTGATCAAAATAATATTAACTATATATTTTTAGATATGGTTAAAGAACCTCCTTCAAAAAAATTTTTAGAACTTGCTTTAATACAATTTTCATTAGATAAAAAAAAGATATTTAATACAAGGGGTAAGAGTTTTAAAGCAATAGATTTTGATATTCTTGACCTAGAAAAAAAGAAAATTATCGAACTATTATCAAATGATGGGAAATTAATAAAACGACCATTTTTAATAATTAATGAAAGTAAATTAATACTTGGATTTAATGAGTTTGAATATGCCACAAACTTCAAATAGAGTTTTAATTTTAAAATTTTAGTAATTTTATGAATTCCACTTTTAAAAATATTATTCTTGAATGGGGCCCATTACTATTTTTAGCTTTTTTTGTTTCTTCTTGCAGATCTTTTTTAGCAGAACCTCGTTATATCCCATCAGGATCAATGCTACCTGAATTACAAATAAACGATAGATTGGTGATTGAAAAAATTTCTTTAAAAGCCAAATCACCTCAAAGAGGAGATATTGTCGTTTTTAATTCACCTTTTTCTTTTGATGAAAAACTTGTTTCATCAAGAATTAATTCCTTACCTAATAAAAGTTATTGCTTTGTGATGAGTTTTCCTCCGATGTCATTCATTCCAGGTTTAAGAGATCAGGCTTGTGATGCTTATATAAAAAGAGTAGTAGCTTTGCCTGGAGAATTAGTTAGTGTAAATATCAAAGGCGAGGTAATAGTAAATAATAAAAAAATTTATGAGCCATATGTTGTTAATTTCTGTTCCGAATCCTTTCTTAATAATTGCGGAGAATTTGAAAGTTTGAAAGTACCAAAGGATCATTTTTTGGTCTTAGGTGATAATAGATCAAATAGCTGGGATGGTAGGTATTGGCCTGGAGGTAAATTTCTTCATAAGAAAGAAATAATTGGAAAAGCTTATTTTAGATTTTGGCCTTTAAAGAATTTCGGGTTTTTTAAAAATCAAGCCCAACATTAAACACTTTCCCTTTAATTAATTCGTTTTTCTTAGGAAAATTTGAAGGAGAGTCATATCCTAAATTAATTTGATTATTAAGCCATTTTGTGTCGGGGTCAAAAATAAGCCATCTTTTACTACCGAGAGATAATTTCTCTTGAGTTATTCCTAATAATTTGGAGGGATTAAAACTTAAATATTTCCATAGCTTTGAGATCTCCCATGATCTTTTGTTTATAAATTCTTCCCATAATAATGGTAAGACTAATTCAAAAGAGCTTATTCCCATAGATCTATCATTTATTGGAATAAATGTATCCTCATCATTTAATGCAATTGAATTTACAGCAATAGCTTGAATTAAATCATTTTCTAAACCTTTTATTAAAAATTCTCTATTTTCTTCAGAGCCCAAAGGTGGATCTACTTTCCACCCAAGATCATCTAACTCGAGATTATTTGTATCTGCTATTAAGCTCCACCAACTTATTGTTGCTGAAATTGGGATGTTTTGCTTTTCTATTTCTTTAAGCGAATTTGAATCTGCGATGTTTTTAATAACTATATTTTTACTTGGGAAGAGATTCTTTATTCCTAAGATGTTTTTAACTTCAGAAAGCTCGTTATTATTATCAATAATGTAAAACCCTGATTGAAGAGATTTTAGATCTCTATTTACAATTCCTTTTTGAAACGAATTTCTTCTATTTAAAGAAAATATTATTGGAGATGATTTTACTGTATCTAAAGAAAGACCTTTAAAAATTATTGGCGAATCTAAGAAGTTACTAGTAGAAAGACCTATTGATCCCGATTTTAAAAGTTCATCATGAGGAGAGAGCTTTATACCTTCATCTTTCATACTAAAACTTCCCCAAAAATAAATATTCAAATCAAAATCATTGTTTTTCTGAAAGGGTATTTTTTCCGGCTTATCTCTCCAGTTGTTGCTGTTTGGAAGAAAAGCAATAGCCCCAAAACCTGATTTCTTTGCTCTAAACTTTAAACTTTCTAAGTTATCATTGAATCCTGTTATAGGATCTTTTAAAAATGAGTGGCTATCGACTAATAATGGAGCAATTAATTTATTACCAGATTTAGAAATTTCAATATTCCTCTTGAAGGCTTCTCTTTTAGCCTCATCTCCAAATGCTTTTATTTTGCCATCAATAATTAACAAATTATCTTTGGCTTCTCCCATATTGGGACCCATCAAAATTTTTATATTTTCAAAAAAAAATGTTTTCTCCATTTTTAAAGAGCACCAGATGCGGTTGAATCAAATATCCCCCCGAGATGGGTAGTTATATTTAGAGCACTAATTACATAATCTTTTTGGCGATCATCAAAAAGATCAATAATAGTAATTCCTCCATTACCTTGTTTTATCATCCATATATTGGAAAAATCAATCCCTAATATATTGCAAATAAGAGTTTTATTTACTGCATCATGTGCTACTAACAATGTTAAATCTTTATTCTTTTGAGTTAAACAAATTTCTTCCCAAGCTTTAACCGATCTTTTTGATACTTCACTAATAGACTCACCTTCGGGCATTATTACTTCTTCAGGTGTTTCATGCCAATTTTTAAGTAATTCAGGCCATTGTTCCTTAATTTCATTTTCTAATTTTCCTTCCCATAATCCATGGCTTATCTCTACAAGGTTTTCAATTTTTGTTATTTCTATATCTGATTTGTTTTGAAGAATTATTTTTGCTGTTTCATATGGTCTATCCATTGAACTTGAAAAGGCTTTATTAAAGTTAATTTCATTTAAGTATTTAGAAGCCTTTTTCGCCTGGTCTTTCCCATTGCTATTTAATGGGATATTAATTTGCCCTTGGAATCTCCCCTCTTTATTCCAGTTAGTCTCACCGTGCCTTACAAGAAATATTCTAGAGTCTCCAATTTGATTAGGAATTTTTTTATTTAAATGAGAAGTTTGGTTCAAACATTCAACTTGTGTTTTATAAGAATCTCTTTGCTTTAAAATATTAAGGATTGAAAATGAAGCATTGTCTAACTTTATTTTTCTAAAACCTTTTTTAGGTCTTCCAATTAATGAGAGAATTAAACATCTAAGAATTGCATTATGACCAATAACTAAAATATTTGCTTCATTTTTTTCTGAATAGATTTTTAAAATATTTGTAATGAATTGATTGGCCTGATCATATAATTCTTGAATGGGTTGATAAGTAAAATTTTCATTATTTTCTAACTTTAAATTTTCAGGATCATTTTTCCAAAGAAGATATTTTTCTGGATATTTGTTTTTTATTTCCCTAATAGTTAAACCAGACCATGAACTAAGATCTACCTCCAATAAATTTTTGTCATATATGATATTATTTTCTCCTTTTAAGTTCTTTTGAATTGTCTTTGCTGTCTCTGCTGCTCTTATAAGTGGAGATGAATATATTTTGTCGAAATTGATACCTGATAATGCCTCCGCCGACTTCAATGCCTGTTCATAACCCCTCTCGGTTAAATATGAATCATCTGTTCTGCCTTGAATTAAGCCTTTTTCATTGAAACTGCTAAGACCATGTCTAACTAAAACTAATCTAACATTCATTATATAAATTTTAAAATTATAGTATTTTAATCATCTCATGGCGTGATAAAAATAGGTATATAATTATTAGAAATTTCAATGGAAACTAAATTTAAACATATATTTTATTATAAAAAATATGAATAAAAATATTTCGAAGACAAAATTATTTTTGGTTTTTATTTCATTAATTATAACTTTTTTTGTCT
Organism: Prochlorococcus sp. AG-676-M04; assembly: GCA_003210895.1. GTDB lineage: Bacteria > Cyanobacteriota > Cyanobacteriia > PCC-6307 > Cyanobiaceae > Prochlorococcus_A. Next base: position 7,441 of record QCUB01000005.1, on the reverse strand, counting down.
GGCAACAGGGACTTCGAGATAGTCTCAGTCGACCATCCGTTAGCTTTGACATAAGTCAAAAAGAAAAAGAAATTGCGGAATTAGCTTCGCCTGCAATTCCAAGAAATTTAAAAAACCTTCTTATTATAAATGACCCAATTGATGAGATTAAGAATTCGTTTTCAGAGATTTCTTTTGATCAATTAACAGAAAGGAATAAATTAATCTTAATAATTTCATCCAATAAAAATGAGATAAATATAAAAAATGAATACCTTAATACCTTTGATAATGAAAGTTATAAATTAGTAATAGAAAATTTAAGAAAAAGCTATGAGGATAATTCATTCCAACCTAGTAATAATTTACTCTATTTGTTTAAAGAGGATAGATTTCTGTACCACTTGTTGAGCAAAAGATTTGATTTTGATGAGAGTCAATTGATAACAAATAAACTTTCACAAAAAATGTTTTTAAAAATAATAGCTATTAGATTTTTACCTCTATTATCCATAGTCGTAGGTTTGTTAATATTACTAAGAACATTATGGAGTGTTGTAGCCTTAAGAAAAATTGAATGGAAAGAATTTAAACCCTTAGATTTAGATTTATTAGATATGGTCTTGTTGATATCAGGAGGATTTGTTGTATTAGGAGAAGTTATTTCACCATTATTTTCAATTACTTTAGTTGAATTGGCTACATCTAATCTGTCAATCGAGTTGACACAATCATTGAAAATATTTTTTGGATATTTATTTATGGCAATTCCTCCTCTGTTGATTATTTTTTACCAAATAAAATCTTTTGATAATCAATTCATTTTAAAAAAAGATTATTTTCAATTTAATTTTTTACCTATCAAAGATTCCATATTTCAAGGATTTAAAGGTTTTTTAATGATAATACCTATTGTTTTTTTGGTGTCATTAATTATGAATCTTTTAATTGAAAATCAAAATGGGAGTAATCCTTTGCTTGAGATCGTTTTAAATAATAATAATTACTTTGCATTTATTCTTTTATTTTTAACAACTACATTTTTAGCTCCATTCTTTGAGGAAGTTATTTTTCGAGGAGTTTTATTACCAATTTTATCAAGAGAATTTGGCATAATTTTAGGCATTACAATCTCTGCTTTTATTTTTGCCTTAGCTCATTTGAGCATAAGTGAAATGCTCCCTTTGTTTACATTAGGTGTTGGACTAGGAATCACAAGGCTTGTTTCAGGAAGATTATCATCTTCTGTGATTATGCATTCTTTATGGAATGGGATGACTTTTTTGAATTTGTTCTTGTTGAGAACATGAAGATTAAGCTCTATTACTTGCATATCAATTTAAAAGATGTTTACTTGATGCATAACAATTTTAAATTTCTAATAATACTAAGAGATGAAAATTTTTAAGAATGAAAATTCTTTAAACAAAAATCTTTCCAATACTAATCAAATAAATTCAGAAAATATATCATTATTTAATTTAAAATTAATTCATAAATTATTTGATAGCATAAATATTTCTATATTAATTTTAATTTTTATCTTATCTTTTCTTTCTGTTAATAGTCAAAGAAAATGGTCAATCATTTATAAAAACCTAGCTAAAACAAGATCAAATAATAATAATCTTATAGATTATATTTCTAAGACTGAAGAATTCTATATTAATGAAATTGAAACTCTAAATACCTTAAAAAAGACAACTCCAAAAGATTTAATTTACCTTGATAAGCAAATTAATAAGCAGAAAAAAAATAATTTAAATCAATATATAAAATATATTAAAAATGGATTAAAGGATAGTAAATATCAAAGAGGTTATTAATGAAAAGAAATAAGAAAATTGTTCATCTTGTACCTCTTGAAGCTCTCAGATTTAAGCTTACTTATGTATTTTTTTTAGTATTAATTTTTGGACTTTTTGGCAGGCTTGTAAACTTACAAGTTTTTAGTGCTTCTGACTTACAAAAAAAAGCTAGGTTAATTCAATTTACTAAAACTAGTTCTCTAAATAGAAGAAGATCTATAGTAGACAGGAATAATAGATTGATTGCTTATGATAAACCTCTCTATAAATTATGGGCTCATCCAAAATACTTTAACTTCCCTGGTGATTCAAAGAATAGAGTAAGAAGTATTGAAGAAGTAGTAAACAAATTGTCCCCTATTTTAAATCTAAAAGATGAATTTCTACTATCAAAATTTGAAAATAAAATTATAGGTATCGAATTGATTGATGAAATAACAGAGAATCAAGCAATTAAGATCAAAAACCTTCATATAAGTGGGCTGGATCTGGTTAAATATTCTCAAAGATATTATCCGCAACGCAATTTGTATTCAAATCTTATTGGTTTTGTTAACTATGAGAATAAAGGGTCAGCGGGATTAGAACTGCATTTAGATAATCAAATCAAAGTATTTAATAAAAGTAATTTGGTAAAGAAAGGAGGAGATGGAACTCCTCTTCCCGATAACTCCGGTCCAAGAGATTTTATTAATGATTATAAAAGTTTAGGCTTAACAATTGATTCAAGATTGCAGAAAGCTTCATTTAAAGCTTTAAATAAACAAGTTATGAAGTGGAAGGCAAAGAAAGGCTTTGCAATAGTTATGAATGTAAATAATGGCGCAATATTATCATTAGCTTCAATCCCATCTTATGATCCAAATAAATATTGGGAGTATAATTCTGAAATCTTTAAAGGTTGGTATTCTCAAGATTTATTTGAACCTGGCTCGACTTTTAAACCGATAAATCTAGCCTTGGCGTTAGAAGAAAATGTAATCCAAAAAGATGGTTTAGTTGAAGACAGTGGGAATATTAATGTTGGAGGATGGACCCTTTCTAATTGGGATAAAAAGGGAAATGGACATATAGATTATCCAAGAGTTTTGCAAGTTTCGAGTAATGTTGGAATGGTAAAAATCATGCAAAATTTACCACCTAAAACTTATTGGGATTGGCTTAATAAATTAGGAATTAGTAAAAATTTAGAAACGGATTTATTTGAATCTACAGCAGGTCAATTAAAGTCAAAAGATATATTTGTTAGTCAAGAAATTGAGCCAGCAGTAGCGTCTTTTGGGCAGGGATTTTCCATCTCACCGTTGAAATTAGCCCAACTTCATGCTGTTCTAGCAAATGGGGGCATTGAAGTGATTCCTCATGTGACATTAAATTTCAAGGATAAACCTAAAATTAACTCTCAAAAAGAAATTTTTTCTAATAAGGTCTCGAGAATTGTTCTTGAATGGATGGAAAGTGTCGTTGAAAATGGCAGTGGAGTAGGAGCGAAAATTGATGGATATAGAATTGGAGGAAAAACTGGAACTTCTCAAAAGGCGATTAATGGAAGATATACCAGTAAGAAGGTTTGTAGTTTTATAGCTACTTTCCCTATAAATAAACCAAAGTATGTTGTCCTTGTTGTTATTGACGAACCTTCCAAACCATACGCTTATGGATCAACAGTTGCTGTACCTGTTGCTAAAGAAATTATCGAAAGTCTGATTGTTATTGAAAAGATACCCCCACAAATTGAAAATAACGGATTAATTGTTAAAAAACCCTGAAATTATGCAATTTTTTAGTTAATTAGTTCATCATATGATGAATTCATTTGGAATAGAGGCTAAGTTAAAGGTATACATGATTATCTAGAGATGAAATCAATTTTAGAACAATTGTCTTCTATTACAGTTGTTGTTGCTGATACTGGTGATTTAGATGCAATTAAAAAGTTTCAACCCAGAGATGCTACTACTAATCCTTCCTTAATATTGGCTGCGGCTAAGAATCCTGATTATTTAAAATTAATAGATCAAGCGTTAGAAAGTTCAAGAAAATCCTTGCCTAATGGTTTTTCTGAAAGCGAATTAATTAAAGAGGCTATTGATCAGGTCTCAGTATTTTTTGGTAAGGAAATTTTAAATCTTATCTCAGGAAGAGTATCTACAGAAGTTGATGCAAGACTTAGTTTTGATACTGAAGCTACCGTTAGAAAAGCGAGAAAGTTAATAAATCACTATAAAAGTTTTGGAATAGATAAAGAAAGAATTTTGATCAAAATTGCTTCAACTTGGGAAGGAATTAAAGCAGCTGAAATTTTGGAAAAAGAAGGTATTAAATGCAATTTAACTTTACTATTTAACTTCTGCCAAGCTGTAACCTGTGCGAATGCAAAAATTACCTTAATTTCACCTTTTGTGGGGAGAATATTGGACTGGCATAAAGCTAAAACCGGTAAAGATAATTTCTCAGGTTATGAAGACCCAGGTGTTATTTCAGTAACCAAAATTTATAATTACTTTAAAGAAAAGGGATTCAAAACTGAGGTAATGGGTGCAAGCTTTAGAAATGTTGATGAAATAAAAGAATTAGCAGGATGTGACCTTCTAACTATTGCGCCAAAATTCTTAGATGAACTTAATAGAGAAGAAGGGGAATTAATTAAAAAATTAGATGAAAATACTCAATCTGATAGCTCTATTGACTATATGTTTGATGAGAAAGATTTCAGGTTAAGTATGTTAGAAGATCAAATGGCAAGCGAAAAGCTTAGTGAAGGAATAACAGGCTTCAGCAATGCAATTGAAGAATTAGAAGAGTTGTTATTAAAAAGATTATCTGAAATTAAAAATCAAAAATTAATTTCAGCAACTTAAATTTTATCTCTCAAAATGGATATTCAACCTTCGTTTTGTGTTAATAGTCTCCTTATAACTCTTTTTGCGATATCTTCATAATTCATTTCACCTGATAATATTTGAGCGATTCTTTTAGGGGCTGTTTTTCGTTTAACACCTAATTGATAGCCAGTCCTAGGGAATCTATAGAAGATTTGAGCAATTCTCTTTCCCCATGCCATAGATTTCCCCCATTCATTATTAATATTTTTTGAATAACTATTTAAATCGTTGTTATTACGAGATAAACATTGGTCTATACTTTCTGCAGCATAATAACTACTAATTAAGGAAGGCCTGATCCCTTCAGCTAAAAATGGATCGCAAAGGGAAGCGGCATCTCCCACTGCGATTACTCTATCTCCATTTAGCTTGTGTATTCCATTCCAAATTCTTAGTTTTTTATGAGCTGCTTTAAAAGATAAATGTTCAAATCCGAAGCTTTTTATTATTTTATAATGGAGGGCTTCATCTTTCAAAAGCTTATTATTTATGAAGGTTCCCAATCCAATATTGACACTATCTTTTAATGGAAATGCCCAAGCAAATCCATATTTAACAAAACCGAACTCAAATCTAACTGCATCTTTCGGAATATTACCTAAACCCTTTAACCTTAGGGCGATAGTGTTTGCAAATTTTGGTTTTCTTGGACCTAATGTAAAATATCCTGCCCATTTAGATTGCGAACCGTCAGCAATAACAAGGAATTTAGATTTATATATAACTTTATTGCTGCATTGTATTATCCAAATCTTATTTTGTGAGGTTATTTTTTCGACTTCCGCTGGTCTTAATATCTCACCCCCATATTTTAAAGCTTCATCAAGTAATAATTTATCTAACTTTTCTCTTCTGATTATCCAAAAAGGTGATTCGCTATCTAGGATTGCATTGACATTATCAGATGACATCCATCTGAATTCAACATTCCTAATCTTAGATTCTATTGCTTGATCTATATCTAATGGGAGGAATTTTTTCATGGAGGATGCCATCCCTCCTGCGCATGGCTTAATATCTCCTAATGCTTCTTTTTCTATAATTAAAACTGAATAACCTTTTTTTGATAAGTTTAGAGCAGTCGAAGATCCTGATAGGCCACCGCCAATAATGATAATGTCAAATTCCTTCAAACTTTTAGTATTTCTTTCTCTTTCTCAGATAATTTAGTTTCTATTAAAGAAATATATTTGTCAGTAAATTTTTGTATCTCTAATTGATTATCTCTTAATTCATCTATTGAGATTAAACCTTCCTTTTCATTCTTCTTCTCTTTGTCGACAGAATCTCTTCTAATATTTCTTAGAGCAACTTTACCTTCTTCTGCATATTTGGAAGCTAACTTGCAGAACTCTTTTCTTCTTTCCTCAGTTAATGGAGGCACATTAATTCTTATCACTTTGCCATCATTATTAGGAGTCATTCCTAAATCACTAACTGAGATTGCTTTTTCAATAGCTGGTAAGCAAGAAATATCAAATGGCTGTATTGAAATTGTTTGTGAATCTAGAGTTGCTATGGAGGCAAGTGATTTAATTGGGGTTTCTGCTCCATAATATTCAACACTAATTCTGTCTAGTAATGATGCATTAGCTCTCCCAGTTCTTATAGTATTAAAGTTTCTTTGAGTGGCTTCAACACTTTTATTCATATTTGATTGAATTTCTTGTTCTTTCATAATTAGAAATAAGTAATTTAGATAAGTTTTAACTTATTAAAGATCCTATAGACTCTCCCGCAACAGCTTTAGAAATATTTCCTCTTTTGAAAATATCAAAAACCATGATGGGAATCTTATTATCTTTGCATAAAGAAATAGCCGTACTGTCCATTACAGCAATTTCATCACTAAGAACTTGCTGATAACTGAGAGAGGAGTATTTTTTTGCTTCCTTAAATTTATGAGGATCACGATCATAAACACCGTCAACTTTTGTAGCCTTCATAACAACTTCAGCATTTATCTCAGCAGCTCTTAAAGCAGCAGTAGTATCTGTAGTAAAAAATGGATTTCCACAACCACCTCCAAAAACTACAACTCGCCCTTTCTCCAAATGTCTCATTGCTCTTCTTCTAATATAAGGTTCAGCAATTTCTTGCATTTCTATTGCCGTTTGTACCCTGGTTTCTACGCCAACTCTTTCTAATCCATCCTGAAGAGAAATAGCATTCATTACTGTTGCCAACATCCCTACATAATCAGCAGTAGCTCTGTCCATACCATCAGCAGAGCCTTTGAGCCCTCTAAAAATATTGCCCCCTCCAACAACAATTGCAAGTTGAACATTATTTGCGATTACCTTCTCTACATCTTCAGCTATTGATTGGACTATAGCGGGATCTATTCCATATGGCTTGTCCCCCATTAGTGCTTCACCACTAAGCTTTAAAAGTACTCTTTTGTAAGTCATTCAATAATAATACTTTTAAGACCTTAGCAAGTAATTATACAGAATTTCTTTTTTGGTATAATATTGCTTGCGTCTTTAAACATTTCTATATCAAATATTTGATAAATAAATAAAATTTTTTAACTTTTCAAAATTCGATACATGCTTGAGCTTTGATGCCTTGTTCTTTAAAAGGGTGCTTAATTAATTTCATCTCTGTTACTAAATCAGCTTGATTCATGATTGATTCCGAAGCTCCTCTACCAGTTAAAACAATATGATTTTTTCTATCATTAAGACTTTGTATGAATGTAATTATTTCTTCTTCAGAAAGATATCCAAGTTTTGTTGCGATATTAATTTCATCAAGAATTATAAG
>QCUB01000004.1 GCA_003210895.1 Prochlorococcus sp. AG-676-M04 | reverse complement strand
GTTAAATAACTACTTTGCCAAGTCTTTTAAGCGATATTTTTTAGTTAATTTGAATTTATTTGATTTAAATCAATAAAACTCAATTAATTTTTAGTTAATCAAGAAATACATATCCAAATATCACAAATCTTAAGAATTAGGCCTCTAAACAAAACATATCTAGCTAAAAGGCCCCTCCCCATGATAGATTCCGTGGGTTTATATACTTATTTCAATCTGTATAGAGGGGGTTTTCTAAATTATGTTCACATCAGTGGACTCAGATAGAAAAACAATTAAACATCTTCCTAGTAAGAATGTTCTTGATTCTCCTGCCCAGGATAATTCTTTCATTAATGAAATTAAATTAGTTATTGCAAGTCAATTTCAAAAATTATTTTCAAAATATGATGAATACATTAAATTGCAAATAACAATTTTTGGTATTACTTTTATCATTGCTATTTTGTTGGCATCGATTACGGGAATTATAATTGGCCATACTTTTGGTTTTAGTGTTTTTATAGGTGCCATTGCGGGTATTTTTTACTTACGTTTGCTTGCTAAAAGCATAGGGAAAATAGGAAAAGAATCTTCTGGGGTTTCTCAATTACAACTATTGGTTCCAGTTTGTCTCTTTATTATTGCAAGCAAGCTAGGATCTTTAGATATTTTCCCGGCAATGATAGGCTTTTTTATCTATAAGCCTTCTCTTATAATTTATTTTTCTCATCCTTAAATAAATTTTGAAATTCAAAATTTATTAATTTTTATTTAAATCAAAATGTTCTTTAATTTCATATCAACAAATTTTGCAGCATTAGAAGTTGGTCAACATCTGTATTGGCAAATTGGAAATATAAGACTTCATGGTCAAGTTTTTTTAACTTCTTGGATACTTTTAGGTGCATTATTAGTCTTCATTTCTTTAGGGACTAAAAAAATGGAAAATGATCCAAAAGGATTGCAAAATTTACTTGAGTTTTTATGGGACTACATTAGAGATCTTTCAAGAACTCAAATTGGTGAAAAAGTATATAGAGATTGGATGCCATTTATAGGTACTCTTTTCTTATTTGTATTTGTAAGTAATTGGGGAGGAGCCCTTATACCTTGGAAATTAATAAAGTTACCAAGTGGAGAATTAGGAGCTCCAACTGCGGATATTAATACAACGATTGCATTGGCTTTGTTAGTTTCTTTATCTTATTTTTATGCTGGTCTAAGCAATAAGGGCTGGAGATATTTCGAATATTATGTTCATCCAACACCGATAATGCTCCCTTTTAAAATTCTAGAAGACTTTACTAAACCTTTATCTTTATCTTTTAGGCTTTTTGGAAATATTCTTGCTGATGAACTTGTTGTAGGTGTTTTAGTTTTTCTAGTTCCTTTGGTTTTACCAATCCCTGTAATGTTTCTAGGGTTGTTCACAAGTGCAATACAAGCGTTAATCTTTGCCACACTTGCTGCTTACTACATAGGGGAAGCAGTAGAGGAACATCATTAGCTTTTTTTTAATACATTCGGACTCTTTTACAAAGGGCCTGTAATCTGGCAAAATAATTAATCGCGTAGGTCTGAAAAATCAGACCCATTCTAAAAAAGAATGTCCAAGCGTGTTAGACAAAAAGATTTATCACAAGCATTAAGCTCTTTATTTCAAAATTATGGATTCCATTACTTCCGCTGCATCTGTTGTAGCTGCTGGTTTAGCAGTTGGTCTAGGGGCTATTGGCCCTGGCCTTGGACAAGGTAACGCAGCTCAAGGTGCTGTTGAGGGTATTGCCCGACAACCTGAAGCCGAAGGTAAAATCAGAGGAACTCTTCTCTTATCTTTCGCTTTCATGGAGTCATTAACAATCTATGGATTAGTTGTGGCTTTAGTATTACTTTTTGCGAATCCTTTTTCCTAAAAGTTAATGTTGCTTTTAATTCTTATTAGCAATATTTAAATATAATTTTTTAATTTCAACTGAAACATATGTTGGCCTTTAATTTTTTTGGTGCTACTGAAGGTGGATTATTTGATATAAATGCCACTTTGCCTCTTATGGCAATACAAGTAGTTACTCTTACTTACATACTAAATTCTCTATTTTTTAAGCCTGTAGGCAATGTTGTAGAAAAAAGAGAAAAATTTGTAAGTAAAAATATTATGGAGGCCAAAAATAAACTCTCTGAAGTTGAAAAATTAGAAGCTGATTTATTAACTCAGCTTCAAAGTGCGCGTTCTGAGGCTCAAAAGATTGTAAGTGAAGCCGAGACTGAATCTGATAAGCTTTATAAAGAAGCTCTAGAACTTGCTAATAATGAAGCAAACGCTTCTAAGGAAAAAGCAAGATTAGAAATAGAAAATCAGACATCTTCAGCTCGTGATCAACTTTTAAAGCAAGCTGAGGACTTAAGCGAACTTATTGTTAATAGATTAATTCTAGAAAAATGAATTTACCTCTTTTAGCTACAGAAGGTTTTGGATTAAATTTTAATCTATTCGAAACTAACGTTCTTAACTGGGCTGTAGTTGTTTTTGGCCTTTATAAATTTTTACCAGGTTTTCTAGGTAAAATGCTTCAGAAAAGAAGAGAGGGAATACTCCTTGAATTAAAAGATGCAGAAGATCGACTTATTAAGGCAACACAAGCTTTAGAGAAAGCAAAAATTGATTTATCTTTAGCTGAAGAAAAAGCAAGTCAAATCAAAATAGATTCTCTTAAAAGATCAGAATCAATCAGAATGGAAAGTGAGAAAAAAGCTATTGAAGAGATGACACGAATTAAACAAAGTGCAATCTCTGACGAAAGCTCAGAAGCCTCAAGAGCAATTTCTCAACTTCGTAAAGAAGCTGTTGAAATAGCTATTAATAAAGCTTTAGATTCTCTGCCAAATAGACTTGATCAAATAACTCAAGAGAATTTGGTAACTCAATCCATAAATAATATTGAGATGAACTAATGCCACTTTTAAATTCAGTCACTACTCCATATGCAGAAGCATTACTCCAGGTTGTTCAAGAAAATGATCAAACTGAAGAAATGGTTAAGGAAGTAAAACAATTACTTACCTTAATTAATGATGCTCCCGAACTAGAGAAAACATTATCTTCTCCAGTTTTAGAGACAGAGACTAAGAAAAAAATCATACTTGAAATTTTTTCAGAAAAGATTAATACTTCTCTTCTGAATTTCTTAAAGTTATTAGCTGATAGGCAAAGAATTGGAATTGTAACTTCAATTCTCGATAGATTTTTAGAAATTCACAGGAAAAATAGTAATATTGCATTAGCAACTGTTACTTCTGCTGTCGAGCTTACTGATGATCAAAAAGGTTTAATTACCGAAAAAATCATCAAAATAGCTGGAACTGAAAAATTAGAACTTGTAACTAAAATCGACCCATCACTCATTGGTGGTTTCGTCGCGAGTGTAGGATCTAAAGTAATTGATGCTAGTCTTGCCTCTCAAATTAGAAAGCTTGGTTTGTCACTATCCAAGTAAATTCAAAATTCATCCCTAAATTTTTAAATCCATGGTAACTATACGCCCTGATGAAATCAGTTCAATCTTAAAACAACAAATAACTGATTATGACCAATCTGTAAATGTTAGCAATGTAGGAACTGTTCTACAAATAGGTGATGGTATTGCAAGAATATACGGCTTGGATCAGGTCATGGCTGGTGAATTATTAGAATTTGAGGATGGGACTGAAGGTATAGCTCTTAATCTTGAAGATGATAATGTCGGAGCAGTTCTGATGGGTGAAGCGTTGGGGGTACAAGAAGGAAGCAATGTAAAATCTACTGGAAAAATCGCATCTGTCCCTGTTGGAGAAGCTATGCAGGGGAGAGTTGTTAACCCTTTAGGTCAGCCAATAGATGGGAAAGGTGAGATTCCAACAAGTGACAATAGACTTATTGAAGAAATGGCTCCAGGAATAATTAAGAGAAGATCAGTTCATGAACCTATGCAAACAGGTATCACTTCGATAGATGCGATGATACCCGTGGGAAGAGGTCAAAGAGAATTGATTATTGGAGATAGGCAAACTGGGAAAACCGCTATTGCAATTGATACGATAATTAATCAAAAAGGTCAAGACGTAGTATGTGTCTATGTGGCAATTGGTCAGAAATCAGCTTCAGTAGCAAACGTTGTTGAAGTTTTAAGAGAAAAAGGAGCTCTTGAATATACAGTTGTAGTAAGTGCAGGAGCCTCTGAAGCAGCAGCTTTACAGTATTTAGCCCCTTACACTGGTGCAGCAATAGCTGAGTATTTCATGTATCAAGGCAAAGCTACTCTAGTTATTTATGATGATTTAACAAAGCAAGCTCAAGCTTATAGACAAATGTCTCTTCTCTTAAGAAGGCCACCAGGAAGAGAAGCTTATCCTGGAGATGTTTTTTATTGTCATAGCAGATTACTTGAAAGGGCAGCAAAATTGTCGGATGATATGGGTGGTGGATCAATGACAGCATTGCCAATTATTGAAACTCAAGCTGGAGATGTCTCTGCTTATATTCCAACAAATGTTATCTCAATAACTGATGGACAAATTTTCTTAAGTGCTGATCTATTTAACTCAGGCTTACGACCTGCAATCAATGTTGGTATTTCAGTTAGTAGAGTTGGAGGTGCTGCACAAACAAAAGCAATTAAGAAAATTGCTGGAACACTAAAATTAGAATTAGCTCAATTTGATGAATTAGCGGCATTTTCTCAATTCGCTTCTGATCTTGATGAGGCTACTCAACAACAACTTGAAAGAGGTAAAAGATTAAGAGAATTGCTAAAACAAGCACAATTCTCACCGTTAAATCTTGCTGAACAAGTTGCAGTTGTATACGCAGGGGTTAAAGGACTTATCGATGAGGTGCCTGTTGAAGATGTAACCAAATTTGCTGCTGAACTTAGAGAATACCTTAAGTTAAATAAAGAAGAATTTATTGAAGAGATTCTTAAAGAGAAGAAACTTAATGAAGGCTTAGAAACAACACTAAAAGAGGTTATAAAAGAAGTAAAATCGTCAATGCTCGCCACAATTTAAGTTTATTTTAAGGAGATATTATGGCAAATCTTAAAGAAATAAGAGATAGGATTGTTTCTGTTAAAAATACTAGGAAAATAACAGAAGCTATGCGATTAGTCGCAGCTGCAAAGGTTAGGAGGGCACAAGATCAAGTATTGAAAAGTAGGCCTTTCGCTGACAAACTTGCTCGTGTCTTAGAGAATATTCAATCGAGAGTTCAGTTTGAATCTGTAGACTCACCTCTATTATCCAAAAGAGACGTAAAAACAATTTCTTTGGTTTGCATAACTGCCGATCGAGGTTTATGTGGAGGATACAATACCAACATAATTAAGAAGGTAGAAATTAGGTACGCAGAGTTGATCAAGCAAGGTTATGAACCAAATTTAATTTTAGTTGGCAAAAAGGCAATAGGATACTTCCAAAATAGGAAGGATAGATACGTAATAAAAAGTACATTCAAAGAGCTAGAACAAGTACCAACAGCAATAGATTCCGAAGGAATAACCAACGATGTCTTAGCTGAATTTTTATCTGAAAACTCAGACAGGGTAGAGATTATCTATACCAAATTCATCACACTTGTAAGTTGTGCACCAGTTGTTCAAACTTTGTTGCCATTAGACCCTCAAGGAATTGCTGAGGAAAATGATGAGATTTTTAGACTAACTACAAAAAATAGTAAGTTACTCGTTGAAAAATCAAATATAGAAAAGAATGATTCAGAAAAATTGCCTTCTGATATTGTTTTTGAACAAAGTCCTGATCAGTTATTAGATTCTTTGTTACCTTTGTACTTGCAGAATCAAATTCTTAGAGCGCTTCAAGAGTCTGCCGCTTCAGAACTTGCCTGTAGAATGACTGCTATGAATAATGCGAGTGATAATGCTAAAGAATTAGCCAGTACTTTAAACCTTACCTATAACAAAGCAAGACAAGCTGCTATAACTCAGGAAATTTTAGAGGTAGTAGGAGGTTCAGCAGTCTAGCTGAATCCTTGAAAATGTCGGAATATAAGATAAAAGTTGAATTAGAAAAAAATACGTATGTTTTTTTATGTCCTGAAGATCAAGATATAATATCCGCTGCTAAAGCTAGTGGGATTGATTTACCAAGCAGTTGCTGTTCGGGAGTTTGTACTAGCTGTGCCTCAATGGTCATAGATGGATCAGTTGAACAAGAAGATGCAATGGGTTTAAATGATGATTTGAAGGAAAAGGGTTTTGCTCTATTATGTGTTGCATATCCAAAGTCTGATCTACATATTATTGTTGGTGATGAAGTTGAAAATAATCTATATAACGATCAATTTGGTAAATATCAAAAATGAAATTAATAAAGGTTGATTTTTATTTAGATTGGCCAGGATCAGTAAAAACTATTAATTTGAGGACATTTATCATTACAAATCTGATGAAAAAGGGGAGAGTTGTAAGATGGTCTATCGTGGATATTAAAGCTTCAATAGATTCCTCTAATGTTAAAAAAATAAGAATTAATGCTGTTTTAGCAAATCCAATCAAATGACAAATATAAATCAATAGTTTCAATGGCAATATCACCAACAATCTTTATTATTCCAACTGGGATTGGATGTGAAATCGGTGGATTCGCTGGTGATGCCCTGCCTGCTGCAAAATTGTTAGCGAGTGCAAGTGGATGCTTAATTACTCATCCAAATGTCATGAATGGGGGATCTCTTTCTGAGAAAAATAAAGATATTTTTTATGTCGAAGGCTATAGCTTAGATAGATTTGCTAAAGGAGAAATTGGCCTTAAAAGTGTAAAACGGCAGAAAATTGGAATAATTTTCGATTCAAGTATTGAATATGAAATATTAATGAGACATTTACAAGTTGCAGATGCTTGTGTTGCAACTTTAGGAATTGATGTTGATTCTTATGTCCTAACAAAAAAACCTTTAGGAATAGTTATTGATTCTAAATCACAATGCATAAGTGGTGGTTTAATTGAAAATCCTGATACTTTAATTGAAGCAGGAGAAAGGTTAATAGATAAAGGCGTAACTGCAATAGCGATAGTAGCTAAATTCCCCGATGATTCAGATATTATTGGAACAAATGCATACAGGGAGGGAAAGGGGGTTGATCCTATAGCTGGGGTTGAGGCTGTAATAAGCCACTTGATTAGTAAGTTTCTTAAAGTCCCCTGTGCACATGCACCCGCATTAAATCCAATCGAATTGAATGAAAATTTAGATCCTCGCGCTGCTTCGGAGGAAATAGGATATACATTTTTGCCATCAGTATTGATTGGCTTAAGTAAAGCACCAGATCTTATAGAATTGACTGATAAAAATGAAAATATAACCTTACACCCAAGTAATATCGAATCTATTGTTGTTCCAAGTGGAGCATTAGGTGGAGAAGGCGTATTGGCAGGTATTGAAAGAGGTTTAAATATAATCTCAGTAAAAAATGAAAATATACTAAATATTAATAATAATAATTTTAATTGTCCCAAACTCATTGAAGTGGATAATTACTTTGAGGCAGCAGGTTTAATACTTGCTATAAGAGAGGGAATTAACCCTAAATCAATTCAAAGACCGTTGAATAAAATCCAAGAATTGACTTTTAAGAAACAGCAATTTTAATTAGAAATTGCTATTGGTAATCTCCAGTCACTACCCAGAGATTGACTACTTAATTTTAGAATTGGAGGAGCTTGCTTTCTTTTGAATTCTGCTTTTTGAATTAGTGCAATTATTTTTAAAATTTGTTCTTTTGTATGACCATCTTGTTCAAGAAGTTGTAAATCTTTTTTTTCTTCAATTATTCCTTTAAGAACTTGATCTAATAAAGAATATGGAGGTAGTGAATCAGTATCAAGTTGATTTGGACCGAGTTCTGCACTTGGTGCCTTCTTACGGATTGGATCCCCAATAATTTTAACTCTGGGATTTAATTTATATGCTTTCCTTCGTTCAACTGAATCTTCGCTATCAAGCCAATTACATAATTTAAAAACATTAGTTTTATATAAATCACCTATTACAGATAGTCCTCCATTCATGTCACCATATAGTGTGCAATATCCAACAGCTAGTTCTGATTTGTTACCTGTTGAAAGTAACAAATGCCTTTCTTGATTAGCTAATGCCATTAAAAGGGTACCTCTTATCCTTGATTGAATATTTTGATTTGTTATGCCTTCTGGATTGAAGTGTAAACTTTCTATAAAAGAGTCTTCAAAAGAGGACATAATATTTTCAATTGAGATTGTATTTAAACGTATGTTTAGTCTTTCGACTAAATCTTTTGCGTCGATTTTAGAATGTTGGGAACTCCACTTTGAAGGCATTGAGACGCAAAATACATTTTCACTTCCTAATGCAGCTGTCGCAATGACTGAAACCAGTGCTGAATCAATACCTCCGCTTAACCCAATTAAAGCTGAGCTAAATCCGCATTTTTTAGCATAGTCTTTTACTCCCAAAACTAAAGCATCAAAAACTGAAGAAATTTCAGGAGATTTTTCGTCATTTACTAAATTTAAATTTTCATTAATATCCCAACTAGAAGTATCTTCTGAGAAAGATTTTAATTGCTTAATTTTGGAACCATTTTTATTAATAATGAAACTATTTCCGTCAAAAATTAAATTATCATTCCCCCCTACTTGATTAATGTATATTAAAGGTACTTGAAGATATTGAGCAGCAAAACTTGAAATTTTATTTCTTAACTTGAATTTTTTGAAGGTATATGGAGAGGCGGAGAAATTTAATAAAAGATCAATATTTTTGTTCTTCAAATCTGAAATTGGATTCTTTCTATGAATACCTCTTCCTTCTATATTTTCATTAACCCATAAATCTTCGCATATAGTTATTCCAAGGTTATAAATTTTGTTTTTAATTTTTTTTGAGATTATAGATACTCTCTCCTCAGATCGAAAGTATCGTTTCTCATCAAACACTTCATAAGTTGGGAGAATAACTTTACGCGCAATCATTTTCCATTCACCACCCTCAATTACAACAACAGAATTATAAAGATTTGGGAAAAAATAATCATCAATCTTTTCTGCTATTCCCACCGTAATACTTAAATCACCATATTTTTTGTAAATGGTTATGGATAATTGATCTAATATGGCGTATTGTTTTTCAACTAGATTTTTATTTAGGAGTAAATCTTTAGCAGGATAACCCCATAAAGATAATTCTGGGGTGAGAACCATATCAGCAGAATTTGAAAATGCCTTGTCAGCTATCTGTAGTATTTTTTTTGCATTCCCATCTAGATCTCCTACAATTGGATTCAATTGGGCAAGGAAAAACTTCATTCAACTACCTAATAGATTCATATAAATTATTCTTCTTCACGATATCGATTAATGATTTTGGTAAATCAGAATAATTATTATTTAATCTAACCATTGAACTAGAAATATTTGGAATATTTAATGAAGAAATTTCAAATAAAACATTATTACTTTCTAACATTTTAAGAGTATTGGATTCAATGGGATAGCCTTCTCTTTTGATTATAAGTAATTTAACTTTGTGAATAATTTCATCAAAATTTTTCCATGAGAAAATTTCCGTAATTAAATCACTGCCTATTACAAAATCGATTTTATTAAAGCCGTAAATATTTTTACATTCTTCAATTGATTCTATGGCCCATGGGCTACTTATATTTTTATTAAATATGATTTTTGGATTATTTATATCTTTTATTAGTGTTTTTAATAAAAGGTTTCGAAAGAAAATATTTTCTTTATGCTTTTTTTTGGGATTATCACTAGCAAAAGTAATTGTATAAGAATAAATGTTAGATAATTCTTCGAGTATTTTCTTGTGACCAATTGTTGGCGGATCTGCACTAGTTCCAAATAAAGCGATTCGATTTTCAGTATCAAATTTCAAGGTAGAAAAATAGCGAAATTATTATCCACATTCTTGTTAGATAAATAAATTGTTGCATAGTCAAAAATTTCAGGTTCTTTTACTATAATTTTTTTGATTATGTAAGATGGATCAAAAATACATCCTTTGCTTTTCCTAAATATTTCTCTTGCGGCTAATTTGCCAACAATTTTTGTGGATCGAACAGAAATTACTGCCTGTAAAATAGCAATTGGTCCATAGGGTAATAAAGACAAACCATTTGTAAAAGGAGCAGTGGCTAAGAAAACTTTACGTAATAAATTAAAAGAAGTATTTAAACCAACTTGAGTGGCTCCTAGGAAAATATTATTTAAAGAAATCTTTTTGATTATTTTTCTTGCTGATTCACCTTTAAGATTTAAACCATAAATTTTACTCAACTCACTAACCAATGCAGTATCTATTGCAAATCCTCCTGCAATATCAAGCAGAATTAATGGGTTTAATGCCACTCCAGATGCTTTAATTGTTGCAAATTTGCCAATAATCGATTGAGCCTCTCTTTGTCTTCTTTTTAATCTTTGTTTTTTTATTTTCAGAAATAACTTATCAGCTAATTGAAAAGAGTTTAAAGTTAACAAACTTTCTCCGTAACTATTGATTAGATCAGTTATTTGGTTCTTAATATTATTTTTTGAATTCAATATTATTGGAATATTTATATGTTGAGGAAGTTTTAATCTTATATTTTTTAAAATACTTTTTAAATCATGCTCATGCCAAAAATCAATTTTATTTAAAACAAGAATAATTTTTTTTCCATTCTTTATGAATAAATTAATCTGAGATACCTCATTTCTGTTTATATCTCCAGCTATGGTAAATAGAATTATTTCTGAACTATTAATTTGCGAAAATGTATTTTCTGGATCTTCAATATCACAAAAATCAAAGCCTGGGGAATCAATTAATTCGATAGTTTTAAGACGTTGATTTTTGATAGTCCACTCTTTCCCTTCAATATTTTTTGTGGATCCATTAATAATATCGATCTTAAACTCTTTTTTGTTTAATAATAAATTTAAGATAGAAGATTTTCCAACGCCTGCTTTGCCGTATATTCCAATTCTTAATTTTTTTTCTTTGAGTCTGAAAAGTTGTTGATTAAAAGAAATGATTTCCTTATTTAAATTACTTTTTTCATAGTTTGTAAGATCTATACTTTCCCACCATTTTTTCAAAAGTAAGTAACTTTTATCGATATTAATTTGCTTCATATTTATTCTTTCCACCAACCCGCTAATACAGAGAGAACAGCTTCTGATCCAATTATTCCCACGAATCCTCCGAATTCATCTACTACTACTTTCACTCCTTTGTGATCCTTGTCAAATCTTGTTAACAACTTATCTACTTTTATCATTTCTGGTATGTAGTCGACAGGGTCACATAATTCTGATAGTAATTTTTTATTTTCGCCTTTAATAAGACTAGTTAGTAAGTTTTCACGCTTTGCTATCCCTTGTATTTTGTCAACTTTATCGCCTAAAACAACCCACCATGGAGAATTATTTGAAATTATAAGTTTTGAAATATCATCAAGATTTGAGGATCCATCAAGACTAGGCGCTGATACTCTTGGGGTCATTAAATCTTTAGCTTTTAAATCATTTAGTTGAAACACCTTGAGTATCATTGCCGCTTCATCAGCCTCTATGAATCCCTTCTGTGATCCAATTTTTGCCATTTGTCTAATCTCTGCTTCATCAGTCGATATTTCGTTCTCAGCAGTGATAACAGGAAATAATTGCTCAATGCATATTAAAAATGGCCTCATTAAACTATTAAACATCCTCAAAATTGGAACAGATAATATTGCTATTTGTAATGAAAATCTTGTACCTATAGCTTTTGGAAGTACTTCTCCTAGTAATACAACTAATACATAAAAAGCAATTGAAAATAATGTTAAACCCAATTTACTTTTAATTATTAATGCCCCATAGACGCCTAAAAGGAGACTACCAATTATGTTAAACCCATTATTAGTTATCGTAATTACAGTTAAAGTTCTCCCAAGATGTTTTCTAAGTTTAAGTAGTTGATTAGCAGAACTTTTAGGTTTTTGTTTTGAGGCTAATTCTAAAATCCTTATTGAATTAACTGCTAAAAAGGCTGCTTCTACCCCTGAACAACATGCTGAACCTACTAAAATGATTATTATCAGTAAAATTAGAATGTAAACACTTGGTTCCATTAAAATTGATTAGTTTTAAATATCTTTTAATTCATTCTTCCACTTTTTTATAAAACTCGCCAATCGTAAATTTATGTTCAAACCTAATCATAAAGTTTTTGAAGAAAGAAGAGAAATCTTCTTACAAAAATTAAATGGTAAAGCTGCTATTATACCGAGTTCTAACTTAGTAAAGCATCATGCCGATTGTGAATACCCATTTAGGCAAGATAGTAATTTTTGGTACCTGACAGGTTTTGATGAGCCTGATTCTATTGCTCTTTTTTTATCTCATAAATCAAAAGGGGAAAGATTTATTTTGTTTGTTGCTCCAAAAGACAATATTAGAGAGGTATGGAATGGTTTTAGATGGGGTATAGAGGGTGCGGAAAGAGAATTTAAAGCAGATAAAGCCCACTCAATTAGTGATTTTGAGAGTTTACTTCCAGCTTATATAAGTGATTCAGAAGAAATTGTTTTTTCAATAGGTAAACATTCCAAAATTGAAAATATTGTTTTGGAAATATTCTCGCAACAAATTGAAGCTAGTTCAAGATTAGGAACAGGGGCAAATTCTATCAAATCTCCTGAGAGTTATCTCAATGAAATGCGCTTAATTAAAAGTGATTTTGAGATAAATAGAATGAGAGAGGCTATTCAAATTTCAGCCGAGGCTCATGAATTAGTAAGGGAATCTATATCATCAAAGAAAAATGAAAGACAAATTCAAGGTTTAATAGAAGGATTTTTTTTAGAAAAAGGTGCTAGAGGACCGGCTTATAACTCTATCGTCGCTTCAGGAGATAATGCTTGCATTTTACATTACACATTAAATAACTCTGACTTAAATAATGGAGATTTATTATTGGTAGATGCTGGTTGTTCATTAATTGATTATTACAATGGAGACATAACAAGAACTATTCCTATCGGAGGAAAATTTTCTAAAGAGCAGAAACTTATATATGAAATTGTTTTAGAAGCACAGAAAACTGCAATTAAGAATTCTGTAAAAGGTTCTAACTCTAGTAATATTCATAATGTTGCTTTAAGAATTTTGGTAGAAGGATTAAAGGCAATTGGGTTATTGAGAGGAGATACTGATGGAATAATTGAAAACGGATCTTATAAACATCTCTATATGCATAGAACTGGACACTGGCTAGGTTTGGATGTTCATGATGTTGGAGCATATAGGATGGGAGAATATGATGTCCCATTACAGAATGGAATGATTCTTACTGTAGAACCTGGTATCTATATAAGTGACAGAATTCCCGTTCCCGAAGGACAACCTAGTATTGATGAAAAATGGAAAGGTATTGGAATAAGAATTGAAGATGATGTCCTTGTAAATGAAAAAGAGCCAGAAATTCTTAGCTCCGCCGCACTGAAAGAAATTGCTGATTTAGAATCTTGAATATTTGACTTATACAGTTATAAGATTTATTTTTTTATAAGGATAAAATATTTTAAAATGGATAAAATTAATTCTTACAATTACATATTATCTCAAGCACGAGGATTAGCTAGTCAACTTGGAATGTTTGCAGAAGAAAATGACATACCTAAGGATCTTTGGGATTCTTTAGAAAAAACTATTTACGACTTTTATGAAGTATCTAGTGATAGATAAGATAAATTTTTAGTTGTTATGAATAAATAAAAGCAAGAATTTTTAATTAAAATCATCAAATAGTGACCATAAGCTGATAAATTATTAACTAAATCTAAATAATAATGAATGACTTCATCAGATAAGGTCAATGAGAATTCGCTAGAGCAGAAAGAACAAATAAGCGATTCTCAAAAATCAAAAATACCCTCACCAAATGCTGGGATGATGGGAGCAAATGCCGTATTGGCCGCTGCCAAACTTGATGAAGATGGAGTTCCAACAGGCTATACTCCTAAACCTGATGAAGGTAGATTTATTATTAAAGTTTTATGGTTACCTGATAATGTGGCATTGGCAGTAGATCAAATTGTTGGAGGAGGTCCAAGTCCTCTTACTGCTTACTATTTTTGGCCAAGAGATGATGCTTGGGAAAAGCTAAAAAGCGAACTTGAGAATAAAAGTTGGATTACCGATAATGAAAGAGTTGAAATATTGAATAAAGCTACTGAAGTAATAAATTATTGGCAAGAAGAAGGTAAAACGAAAAAATTAGAAGAGGTAAAGCTAAAATTTCCAGAGGTTACTTTCTGTGGAACGGCTTAAGTTTAGTTTTTAGAAGCTTGAATTCTTGCCTCAGCTTTTGAAATTTCATTAAGAGCTTTAATTTTTTCTGGACTTTTCTCATTTTCTGGAAATTTACTAATAGCTAATTTTGCTTCTTTAAGAGTATCTTCAGCATTTTGGATATTAATTTCTGAACCAATTTCAGCGCTGTTGACTAAAACTATAACTTCATCTGATTCAATTTCAGCAAAGCCACCCATTAAGGCTATAGATTTCCATTGAGAATTCTTTCTTAGTCGTAAGACACCAATATCAATAGCAGTAACTAAAGATATATGTCCAGGAAGTACACCAATTTGCCCGGTTGTACTAGGAAGGATTACCTCTTCAGCCTCCCCTTCGTAAACATTCTGATTTGGAGCTAAAACCTTGAGTGAAATTGCCATTAATTTAAATTTTTAGAGTATAAGAATTATTTATAAAAGTTGATGATTTAATTTTCTGAATTTATTTTTTCTGCCTTAGCTTTTACTTCATCAATATTACCGACCAAGTAAAAAGCTTGTTCAGGTAAATCATCTAGTTCACCAGCCAATATCATATTAAATCCAGCAATTGTATCTTCTAATTTTACATATTTACCAGACATCCCTGTAAAAATTTCTGCTACGAAGAAAGGCTGAGATAAGAATTTTTCAATTTTTCTCGCTCTACTAACAGTTAATCTATCTTCTTCAGATAATTCATCTAAACCAAGAATTGCAATAATATCTTGGAGTTCTTTATATCTTTGCAAGGTTGATTGAACTGCACGAGCTGTTTTGTAATGCTCATCTCCAACAACTGAGGGTTGAAGCATCGTACTGGTTGAATCTAGAGGGTCAACTGCTGGATAAATGCCCTTTGCAGCCAGACCTCTTGCAAGTACGGTTGTAGCATCTAAGTGTGCAAAAGTAGTTGCAGGAGCAGGATCAGTTAAATCATCAGCTGGAACATATACAGCTTGAATTGACGTAATAGAACCCTCTAATGTTGAAGTTATCCTTTCTTGTAATGCTCCAACATCAGTTCCTAAAGTTGGTTGATAACCAACAGCAGAAGGCATTCTTCCTAACAAAGCTGAGACTTCAGAGCCAGCTTGTACAAATCTAAATATATTATCTACAAAAAGAAGGACATCCTGTTTATTTACATCTCTAAAATGTTCAGCCATTGTTAATGCCGATAATCCAACTCTCATCCTTGCGCCAGGGGGCTCATTCATTTGACCGAAGCATAATGCAACTTTAGATTGAGATAAATCATCTGCATTAATGACACCTGACTCTTTAAATTCTTCATATAAATCATTCCCCTCTCTCGTTCTTTCCCCAACTCCTCCAAAAACTGAGACACCTCCATGCTCTTTGGCAATGTTATTAATTAATTCCTGAATTAGAACTGTTTTACCTACCCCTGCACCTCCAAATAAACCAACTTTTCCACCTTGTCTGTAAGGGGCTAATAAGTCGATAACCTTAATTCCGGTCTCAAAAACTTTAGGCTTAGTCTCTAAATCAGTTAATTTAGGCGCTGATCTATGAATTGGGGCCGTCTCTGAAGTCTTCACCGGACCTTGCTCATCAACCGGTTCTCCTAATACATTAAAAATTCTTCCTAAGGTCGCCTCACCCACTGGAACGGAAATTGGCGCCCCCGTATCTGTGGCCTCCATACCTCTCACAAGGCCGTCTGTGCCGCTCATCGCGACAGCTCTTACTCTATGATCTCCTAGTAGTTGTTGAACCTCTGCAGTGAGGGCTATGTCTTGACCTGCAGGGTTCTTGGCCTCAATTCGTAAAGCATTCAATATTTTTGGTAATTTACCAGCTGGAAATTCTACATCCAAAACTGGACCTATTACTTGACGTACTACACCTTTTGTTGGTGCTGAAGTTGATGGGGTTGCTACCATTTTGTATTAACTTGGTGATGATTAGCTGATTTTAGAACAGCCCATAATGCGAAATATTACCACCCCGAGGGTATATTCGTTAACTGGGTTCGGCCAACCGCACAGTTAAAGAGTGGTTTAATTGCTGCTCAACAGATTATTGTTATTGAATATACGGTTTGAGTAATACTCTTACCAACTTTATTGACGCATAGCGTCGCATTTATGACCCTCCATTAATCTATGGCAGCTGTTTCACTTACAGTCTCTACAGTCAAACCACTGGGAGATAGAATATTTATCAAAGTTTCCGAATCTGAGGAAAAAACTGCTGGAGGCATCCTTTTGCCTGACTCAGCTAAAGAAAAACCACAGGTAGGAGAAGTCGCTCAGGTTGGACCTGGGAAGCTTAACGACGATGGTTCTCGACAAACTCCTGAAGTGAGTATTGGCGACAAAGTCCTGTACAGCAAATATGCTGGAACTGACATTAAATTGGGAGGAGATGAGTACGTCTTACTTTCAGAAAAAGATATTTTGGCTGTAGTTAGCTAATTTATTTGTTTCAAAAATTATTAAAACTTATTATTAAATTACTTGCCTAACATGGCTAAAAGAATTATTTACAACGAGCAAGCTCGTAGAGCGCTCGAAAGAGGAATTGATATCCTTGCTGAGTCTGTAGCTGTAACGCTTGGACCAAAAGGAAGAAATGTTGTCTTGGAGAAAAAATTTGGAGCTCCTCAAATCATCAATGATGGAGTAACAATTGCAAAGGAAATTGAATTAGAGGACCATATTGAAAATACTGGTGTCGCTCTAATCAGGCAAGCTGCTTCCAAAACAAACGATGCAGCTGGTGATGGTACTACCACTGCTACTGTTTTAGCTCATGCAATGGTAAAAGCTGGCTTAAGAAACGTAGCAGCAGGTGCTAACGCAATTACTTTAAAAAAAGGTATCGATAAAGCTACAGAATTCCTCGTTGGCAAAATTGAAGAGAATTCAAAGCCGATTAGTGATAGTACCGCAATAGCACAATGTGGCACTATAGCTGCCGGTAATGATGAAGAAGTTGGTGAAATGATCGCTAATGCAATGGACAAAGTTGGTAAAGAAGGTGTTATTTCTCTTGAAGAGGGAAAATCAATGACTACTGAGCTGGAAGTCACTGAAGGGATGCGATTTGATAAAGGTTACATTTCTCCTTATTTTGCAACAGACACTGAGCGTATGGAGGCAGTCTTAGATGAGCCTTACATTTTACTTACTGATAAAAAGATTGCATTAGTACAAGATTTAGTGCCAGTCTTAGAACAAATAGCTAAAACAGGAAAACCACTTGTAATAATTGCTGAAGATATCGAAAAAGAAGCTTTAGCAACCTTAGTAGTAAATAGATTAAGAGGTGTCCTTAATGTGGCTGCCGTAAAGGCTCCTGGCTTTGGGGATAGAAGGAAAGCAATGCTTGAGGATATGGCTGTTTTGACTAATGGTCAGTTAATTACTGAAGATGCAGGTTTGAAATTAGAAAATGCAACTTTAGAAATGTTAGGTACTGGCAGAAGAATTACCATCAACAAAGAGACTACAACTATAGTCGCAGAGGGTAATGAAAAGGCTGTTACTGCAAGATGTGATCAGATTAAAAAACAAATGGATGAAACAGATTCCTCCTATGATAAAGAAAAACTTCAAGAGCGCTTAGCTAAGCTCGCTGGAGGAGTTGCAGTTATTAAAGTCGGAGCTGCTACTGAAACTGAAATGAAGGATAAAAAACTTCGTTTAGAAGATGCTATTAATGCTACAAAAGCTGCTGTTGAAGAAGGGATAGTTCCTGGAGGTGGAACAACTCTTGCACACTTGGCTCCAATTCTTAAAGAATGGGCTGAGAAATCTTTATCTGGAGAGGAATTAATAGGAGCTAATATCGTTGAGGCTTCATTAACAGCTCCTCTTATGAGAATTGCTGAGAATGCAGGTTCAAATGGAGCTGTTATTGCAGAAAATGTTAAATCGAAACCATTTAATGATGGATTTAATGCAGCTACTGGAGAGTATGTTGACATGTCCTCGGCTGGAATAGTTGATCCTGCAAAAGTTACACGTTCAGGATTGCAGAATGCAGCTTCTATAGCAGGAATGGTCCTCACCACTGAATGCATCGTTGCTGATTTACCAGAGAAAAAAGATGCAGCACCTGCTGGAGCCCCAGGGATGGGAGGAGACTTTGACTACTAGATAACTAAAATTCTAGTTTTAAAGGGATTGTTGAAAAACAATCCTTTTTTTTTTTTTTTTTTTTTTTTTTTTTTTTTAAAAAATATTTTTTTTTTTTTTTTTTTTTTTTTTTTTTTTCTAAAATAAAAAAAATAATTTGAAACTACTAAATCCAGCCAGCACTTAGAATTATTGCAAGAGATAAAAATATTATCAAAATAGTCCAGGTTATTTTATTTAGTGATGCTTCAGCACTGCTAGCGCTTGTAAACATTGAGCTTCCACTCGCAGCTATTCCTCCCATTCCATCTCCTTTTGGACTATGAAGCAATACTAAAAGTATAAGAAGAATTCCTGAACTCACCCATATCCAAGTAAATATTTGACTCATATTTTGAATTAATTTGCTATTTATTTAATTTAAACATGTTGAACGACTTTATTATATCCTTTTAATTCGATTTCTTTAATAAGAGATTTTCCTGTCATCTCTTTCGGTATAGGAAGATTTAGTAATTGTAATAAGGTTGGAGCAATATCTGCTAATCCAGCATTTTCTCTTAAATAAATTTCATTACCCATGTTTGGGATTTTTCTTTTCTCTCCTTCAATAAAAATTAAAGGAACTTTATTAATAGTGTGGGCTGTCCAAGGCTCTCCAGAAGGACCTTTCATTACTTCAGCATTGCCATGGTCTGCAGTAATAAGGATACTACCTCCCATTTCTCCTGTAGCATTAACTATCTTACCTATACATCTATCTACGGTTTCAATGGCTTTTATAGCTGCATCCATATTACCTGTATGTCCAACCATATCAGGATTAGCAAAATTTATTACTACAAAAGAATACTGACCAGTTTTTATAGCATTAGAGCAACTAATAGTTAATTCTTCAGCAGACATTTCCGGAGCTATATCATAAGTTGCGACTCTGGGAGATGGAATTAAATGTCTGTGTTCTCCTGGTAAAGGAATTTCTACCCCTCCATTAAAAAAATAAGTAACGTGTGGATATTTTTCTGTCTCTGCTGTCCGGTATTGTTTAAGTCCATTCTCTGAAACTATCTGGCCAATAA
Organism: Prochlorococcus sp. AG-676-M04; assembly: GCA_003210895.1. GTDB lineage: Bacteria > Cyanobacteriota > Cyanobacteriia > PCC-6307 > Cyanobiaceae > Prochlorococcus_A. The sequence continues at coordinate 36,369 of QCUB01000004.1, read as the reverse complement.
AATTATTTAGAGACTCAGGAGGGAATGCTACTTTGACTGGTAAATTTGCTTCATATTGAGTAAAAGTTAATATATCTAGATTAGGGAAGCTTTTTCTTTCGAAATTATCAAATTCTTTTTCTGAAAGAGCCTTTATTATTTGTCTGGCTCTATCTGGACGGAAATTAAAACAAATTAAGCTATCATTACTTTTTAAGAAGTTTTTAGATATTCTTATGGGCTCCAAGAATTCATCTGTAATATTTGCGCCATAACTTTTTTTTATATAATCTTCGGGAGAAATGTCATTCACCTTAACACATGGATCAGTAAGATTAACAAGGGCTTTTTCTGTTCTTTCCCATAATAAATTTCTATCCATTATCCAATATCTGCCACATATAGATGCGATTTCTCCTGTTTTATATTTTTTCATGCAAGCTTCTATTCGTTTTATATAAATAGAAGCACTTTTTGCCGGCGTATCTCTACCATCGGTAATAACGTGAATAGCTACTTTTTTTATACCAACTTCAGATGCCCATTTTATTAATCCTAATAAGTGATCAATATGGCTATGGACTCCTCCGTCTGAACAAAGACCTGTTAGATGCAAGGTACCATTTTTTTGCTTAACTGATTTAGCTATTTCGTTTAATTCAATTACTTGATCTAATTGGTTATTTTTTACAACATTTGTAATTCTTACAAGTTCTTGTTGAATAATTCTTCCTGATCCAATTGTGAGATGGCCCACTTCAGAATTACCCATCTGACCACTTGGTAAACCCACATCAGCTCCACTTGCACTAATAAGAGTATGAGGATAAGCATGCCATAAAGAGTCCATGACAGGAGTATTAGCCTTTTTTATAGCATTATCTAAAGTTTCTTCTCGATGCCCCCATCCATCAAGAATTGCAAGAACCACAGGACTCTCGGGAACGTTTCTTTTATTTATATTCTTGCTGCTAATCTTTGACATGCGTTAATTACAATGCAGGATTTTGAAGAAGCAATCTTTAATTTAGCCGTAAAAGGGGTTCCATACAATTTATATGTAATTTAGTTAGCTTTTGCTAATTTATTAAGGATTATTGAATAAAGTTTATTTTTAAATAAATCATGCCTAATCAAGATAAAAGAATCGTAATACTTAATGAACTTGAGCTAAGGAAAACTTTCTCTCGCTTAACTTTTGAAATTATTGAAAAGATCTCAAATTTAGAAAATCTTCTTTTGGTTGGGATTCCTACAAGAGGAGTTCATCTCGCTGAAGTTTTAAGAAAAGAAATGTTTTCTAAAACCGGAGTTAATGTAAATAGAGGAATAATTGACCCCACTTTTTATAGAGATGATCAAAATAGAGTTGGAACTCGTTTAATAAAAGCAACCGATATTCCTACATCCATTGAAAAAAAAGATATTGTTTTGATTGATGATGTTATTTATACAGGAAGAACAATTCGAGCTGCAATGGATGCACTTCTTTCTTGGGGTAGGCCTAAAAGGGTAATGTTATTAGTAATGATTGATAGAGGTCATAGAGAACTACCAATTCAGCCTGATTTTTGTGGAAGAATAGTTCCAACTAGCAAAAAGGAAACTATACATTTATGTTTAAAGCAAGTTGATGGTGAAGAAGGTATCTTCTTAGATAGTTAAAGTTCAAAAGATATTTCCTAAATTAAATTCGCCTAATTCTTTTTCATTCATGTCTAAACATCTAATGAAAAGAGATGAATCCTTTTTAATACTAAAATATAGCTTTAGGCTATCATCTCCAATTTTGCAACTATTTTTTAAACTTATTCTTAACGGTTTTTTATTCCATTCAAAAACTTCTTCTTCATTTTGAAACTCTGATAACTTTGGTAAGCCATTTTCAAAAATTACATCATAATCTCTTTTCATTTTAGTTTCTCCAATAATAATTTCGAATATATTCTGACCATCTTTACTTGCTTGCAGAATTAACTCAAATGGTTTTTCTGTAGGCCAAGTTTGACCCTTGAAAAAAATCGGATGCCAGAAATGTTTTTGTTCTCTTTTATTAAATAATCTTATAGATATACCTTTAATTAAAATATCTTTTATTTTTACCCCAGGAGTCATAGCCAAAGCTCCTACTGCTATTGATTCAATCGGAGGGGGTGAATTTATTTTTATTCCTGAAATCTCATTAGCGACCCACTCTTTTATTAATGGAATTTGTGTCCCGCCTCCAACCAAAATCACAGAGTTCAAATCAACTACCTTACAAAATTTACCTCTTGCTTCGTTTAATAAATCCTTAAGTAAGGAATTTAAGTGGCTTAAAAGATTATTCTCTATCAAAATCTTTTCAAATATTTCTTTACTCATGAAAAATTCTTTTTCTTCATTCTCTTCTGTAAATAATGAAATTTCGTAGCTTCTTTCAGGCTTAATTTCTGGGGTACTAAGCTTACATTTTAATTTTTCTGCTATTGAAAGATTTCTCTCATCTTGATTTGAAGGTAAAAAATAATTAACAATCCACTGATCTATATCTTTACCTCCCACTTTTGACCCCGATTTGCTGATTATTTCGGCACATCTTATTTTTTGCTTTGATATTGCACTCACATCCTCTCCCTTAAACTTCAAAAGTTCAGCAATTGGTGCAGATTTCCCCTCCCCACCTTGTGTCTTAATTATACTCAAATCGATGGTACTTCCCCCAATATCGATAATCATTATTTTTGATCCCAAAGGAACATTGATGCCTATTCCAGCGGCAGTAGGTTCATCAACTAGCGCAATCTCATTAATAGGCAAATCTTTAAAGAGATTTATTAACCACTCTCGGTAACCTTTATATGTGTCAATTGGGGCAGTTAAAACTAGCCTTTTAATGTCTAATTCTTTTGGAATATTTTCCCAAAGAATTTTGAAAAATTTTTCACCTGATTCTGTAGCATTTAAAACTTTCTTTTTCTGCCTTTCAATAGGGTTACCAATTAATCTTTTGAAATTTGAATGAAAGTATATTTCTGCATTAGAGAAATTTTTCTTTTTCAATGCAGATAATCCAATCCGTGTAATATTCTTCTCATCTTCGAACCATACTACTGTTGGAATAACTCCAGGTGCAGATGTAATACCAGGAATTTCTATTAAAACTGAACTCTTATCTTTCTCATCTTGAAAAGCTATTACGGTATTCGTATTACCTAAATCAAGAGCAAGTGTTCCTGAAAAATTCTTTTCCATATCAGATTTCTTATTAAATTAATAAGTTCGTTTGAAAATTTATAAAATTAATGATGCTATTATTAATGTAAAATTCATTCTATAGCTAAATTAAAAATTTCATGAACGTATCAAATAATTCAAATATTGATCATAATGATCTTGCAAAAAGAGGGGAAAGCTTAATAAGAAAATCTACTAATAGATATTTAACTACAGTAAGAATTGCTTTTAGAGCTAAACAAAGAAGATTTGATGACTTTGACGGATTATTAGAAGAGTCCGCAATTAAACCAGTTCAGAGATCAATTATTGAATTAAGTGATGAACAAGATCAACCAGATTTACTCCCTGGGTAGTCTTGTTAATAGAAGAAAAAAATTGGGGACTAAGAAAAGATATCAAAAAGGGTAAATTTTGTTTTTTGATTGTAGTAAATAATTGGGCTATTGAATTACAAAAACATGAATTCGAATTGCTATATAAATTATTATTGAAACTGAATGATCAATTTTTGGAAATAAAGGATGATTTAATGGATGAAGAGTTAATTAATTTAGAAATAGAGCAATTGCCTTGGTATGGAGAATTGGAGGGGAAGAAAGATGAATGGAACTTAAGATTAATATTTGAAAGCTCAGAACAAACAAGATCATTTCAAATGTATTGGCCTATACCAATAGCTGAAAATTTATTTTATGAAATAAAAAAGATGTGGGAATCAATGGATTAAAAAATTAATTAAATTGGAATTTTTAAAAAAAAAATCCCCGAACAAAAAATCTTTTTTCACATCTTTTCCACAGTTAATATTTAAAAGGTATTTATAGATCTGCGTTGTGTGGAAAACTTGCAAACATAAGAAAAATTTATATTACTTATAAGATTTATATAATTTAGATAAATTTCTATTAAAAGCATTTTCCTCACTGGGTTCTCAAACTAATACAGTTTGAGACATTGATATGATAAGGGAAGTTGACTAATTACTTTTTTTAAAGAAAACTATTTTCATATATATATTTTTTTATCTTTATCTGAATTATGCAAGAATTAAATTGTGATGTTAATCAAAAATTTATCGACAAAAAAGAAGAAATAATTAGCTTCAAATGTGATCTTCATGGAAATCTTCAACAAGCTATGAATAAATTCGTGGAGGATCATCCTAATTGGGATCAATATAGAATATTACAAACAGCCATCGCGGGATTTTTGATGCAAAAAGGATTTCAAAATAGGGAGCTCACTAGACTCTATGTAGGTAAAATGTTTTCAATCGATTTTGATAATTAATTCAAGATCAACTTCTTTTAATTTTTTCTAGGATTAATTTAGCTATTTCTATTTTTATGGGAATTATAGATAATCTATTACCTTTCTTAACTAGTAATAACTCCTCCTCATTAAATAAGGTTTTTAATTCAGGTAAACTTAAAAATTTATCAGTTTTAAAAAGATATTTTACTTTCACACAGTCCCATCTTGGTTTCTCAGGAGTTGATTTAGGGTCATAATAATTTGACTCTGTTTGAAATTGAGTAGGGTCAACAATATTTAGATCGATAACCTCCATAAAACCAACGATTCCAGGAGGCTTGCAATTTGAATGGTAAAAAAAAACTTTATCACCAACTGCCATTTTTCTCATGAAATTACGTGCCTGATAATTGCGAATGCCATCCCATAAAGTAACTACATCCCTTTTTAAGTTGTCAATACTATAAGCATCTGGTTCGCTTTTCATTAGCCAGTAGTTAGGTTCAGTCATAGTCTATATTTTGGGGAAAATAGGGCTGCTGGTATGGCATTTTGTTAACTTTTTCATAAGCCAGCTAAATCCAAGGCATTTTATTTAGTTTATCGAAGATAGTTGGTCGAAGAAAGTTTAGAAAAATATAGAAATAGCTTAGTTAGCGTTTCTTTTATTTTGTATTTATTTTTTTAGTAATTCTTAGATAAACATATAAACCAATACCAAGCAGAAAAACATCTAAGTATATATGCCACGGAGGAAATATTTGATGAAGTAATTCCATTCTTTAAGCAATTAAAGAAATCAGAAGAATCATTATCTTTTCAGCTATAAATCTTTTATCCATTAAAAAAGAGGTCTTCAATATTCTCTAATTTAGATCAACATTTAATTGGTTTAAATCCGGGCGGGAATATCAGCGGAACGATGCCAATATTAACCACGCACCTCAACTGTAGCAATGTTAAATTTTATTCATTACGTTCATGTTGATACAAAGTTATTATTATGTTTATTTATGTGATTTGGTATTCATGATCTATCTTTTAACTAAATAAATAAGAGGGCTTTTCGCCCTCTTCAAGTCATGCACCTCAGTGTCCACAAAGTCGATGAAGTGCTTTTGACTCCTGAATTATTTATACTCCTATCTACTCTGGAAATATAGTGCTGAGAACCCCAAAGCATAAATGCTTGAGCAAAAACCACCATATCAATTAAATGAAAATAGGAGGACAATATAGTTGTAGATCCAGGAGGTCTAAATGAAACTATTCAATCAATTTAATATTCTTCCAAGATATCTGACTGCATTCAACTATGCAGGCTTAAATTTGAACAATACGCCCAAAGAACTAGAAAAATGTCCTATGGAAGATCAAGACTTTTGGAATAAAGAATGTAAAGAGCATCCAACGAATCAGAATTGTTTAATTTACTGTGATTAGCAAGTCTTAGTTATTTGAAAAATCAATAATAACTAGGAGGACATCATGAACAAGAGAGTCCCATATACAATCATTCCTAAATACTTAAAAACTATTAATGATTTAGATAATGGATCTAATATTAAAGTTTTATATTGGAAACTGAAGTGTGAAGAAAACCCCTCTTTCCGAGGCTGCGAAATTTAATTTCTGAAACTTTAGATATATAAATATATTCAATCTTAACTTTGTTTAATCTGCTTATAAAAAGTTTAAAGGATAATCGACATTAGCTGGTTCCAAGTGTTTAGCATAACAAGCGGTCGTACAGTCCACCCCCTCACTATTGATACTGCATGAAGTAATGCATTCGAAGAAATTTTCCAAAGCATCTGTATTTTTGAGGTTTGATAAAATGTCTTTTTTCATAATTAATTCTCCAATCTGCAGAACATCTAGCAACTTTTTCCTAATAAAGTCAAATTTTAGGTAAAGTACCTAATCTAAAGGTTTTAAATTTGGCATTTGATATCTATATTTTTCTTGCTGGAGATGAATTTTAATTACTTTGAAATTATTTGCACCCATAGACCACCGCTTTGCTTAGGTTGTAATGGATGCTTTTTAATATTGGCAAAATAGACATAAATACGAGATGTTTGTGTTGATGTAAACCCAATAAAAAAAGAGATTGAATCCCGCCTTTAGGAAACAATCTCTTTCACTTAGTTATGTGTAGGAATAAATTAACAACTCACCTAAATCATTGATCCTTGCTGTTAATTTAGTTGGTTGCTTAAACCAATCTAAAAAACTTCTCTGGTGGACTATCGATCATTTCTAATCCCTCCTTTTGGTTGATAATAAATTAGGACTAATAACTTTTTTTGTATATCCGTAAATATGCTGATTTATTTGAAACTTAGTATTTAAAAAAATTCTTATTTTTAGTTTCGAAGTTAATTAAAGTAATTGCTTGATATTTTTTTAGGTATTCATACGCTTGATTTTTATATATCAAACGTACTAGATAACACTCAAATCAAAGGAGGTTATCAAATGACCAACTTGGGATTAGAGCTACTCATATTGACTGTCTTACTTATTTATTTTGGAGTTTTTATGACTCAAAATATTTATGAACAATATGAAAAAGCCTATTTACGCAAAACAATTTTTTGCAGCAAATCAAAAAGTGACCCCTATTGCATCGCTGAATAACTAGGGTTTAAAACATTTCTAAAAAAGGAGGTTAATCATGTCTTGCGGGAATCCATATAAACACATGTTCAAAAATGCAGTCAATTCTTTTCTAAATATTTTTACTGCTCTTGAGTCAAAATCAAGAGCTTTAACTGATGACCAAATGGAATGCATGCAATTTGGGATTTGTTCTTTTGTTCCAAAGACATCAAAAGAAATTCCCTATTTTCATTACTAATTAGGAGAAAAAGATGAAGATTAAAAAACCTCTCACTTTACCCCAAAAGTACTTTAATGAATTTCAAAACTACTTTCATAATGCTGATGAGAAATTAGTTTCATATAGTTACATCCCTGAATATATTAAGAAAACTACTTCAAAAAAAAGCAAAAACTCTTTTTAAAAATCATTATAAATAATTAGTTTTATTGTTACTAAATAAAACTATTTTAATAAGTGCATGCAGAGTTAGATAAGCGGAGCTTATAGAGGGTATGAGAGTAAGTAATTATACTCACGCTATTAATTTTTTGATATTAGATTAATTTCAAGATTGCATCATAAAGCGTCTTAAATAAATAACAAACGCTCAAATGAAAGAAACAAAAACAGTTGAGAAGGAAAAGGTTGTAGCTGAGAAGCTCAATGGAAGATTTGCAATGATGGGCTTTATTGCTCTAGTTGGTGCTTATCTAACAACAGGTCAAATCATTCCAGGTTTTGTATAAAATGGATTTCATTTCTAAAAGTCAGGGATACGTTCCTCTAAAAGCAGTTCCTTACATCTTCTTTTGTGCAGTAATTCTAAGTATCACTACTACAACAAATACATTCGTTTAAATTTTTAATTTAACATCGTCATGAGAGTCAGCTAGTAGGGATACAGGCTGACTTTTTTAATGAAATTAATTTTTTAATCTTAGCGACGAATTTATATTAGAAAGTTCGAATGAGGTTCGAATAGAATTTTTGGTAAAAAATAAAACCCATGCTATGACTAGCAAAATGCATCTCATGCACTTTTCATTAGCCAAAATTTTTCTTCAGTCATATCAAGGGATCTCGGCGATTTCTAAGGCTTGGAGGACGTGTTATCCAAACTTTTTAGGTTATAAATTCATTATCCATCAAAGTCCCTATTTAGGAAAGTGATGGGTTGTATGGTGTAAATCTTAGATACTTATCAGTAATTTAAAGAAGCTTTAGAAATTTTTATAGAAATTTAAAATCTGATTAATTTATTTAGTAAGGTTTTTTTATGCCGGCTTGATGTAGCTATCTGAACAGCAGCAACCTTTATTTGATTTCACTTGCAAAGCCATGCTGTTAGGCTTATTAGACTTACTATATGAATCAAAATCGAATATAGTAAACAACCTAGAAAAAGTAAATATTTGACTTTGTTTAGGGTATATAAAAAGGAAGTAGCTACTTCTATCGCAATAGTTTGGAAGGCATATGTAAAAAGAACATACATTGTAAAACCGCTTCCTTTGCAAAAATCCACAATTGTTATGTGTAAAAAAATTGGTACAATTATTAAGCTAAGGAAAAGTAAGAATTTTGCGACTGATTTCAAAAATGAGCCCTTCTGTAGATTTGATAAGTTTTTAATCTTTTGCAAAAACTTTTTAATAAAGGGGAAGAAGATCCACCAAAACGATAACCAAAAAAGAAGAAGTAATAATCCAACTATGCTTCCAGCTAAGACACTTGTTTTAAAAATCCAAGACCCAACAAATCCTCCTATTAAAGATACTAGAAATGAGACAATTATTAGCTCAATTAAATTCATTTAACACATCAATTTGTGCTCCTTTGAATGTAATTTAACTAAAATTGAAATTATTACTAGCTAATAGATAGTTACTTATACTTTTCTATGCTAAAGAAAAAATTATTAAAATTTGCTATTTACTGTATACCAGCTGGATTGATTTCCTGCACAGTTTCCCCTTTAATCAAAAATCCTCATCCCCATCCGCCAAGTGGATTTCTTGGTTTTCATACAACTAATAATGGTATGCGGTATTGGAAATATGTTGAGCCGCAATTTAAGAATAAAGAAAGACCTGACTTTTGCAAAAAGAAAATGATGGCAATGGATGCAGGAATTTTCTTTTTATATTGCTATCAAATTAAAGAATTACCTAATCAGAACCTTTATTCGATTACAAAGTGCTCCTATTATCCTGAGACTAGTTACGGATCTTTTGGAGAGATACAAAAAAGATTTAAGTGCAGCGAAAAACAAGAAGATGAAATATATTCTGATGTTGAAAGAGATAGAGCAATTAGATTTTTTGGAGATGGTATCCCATCAAGTTTTGAAGTCGGGATAATTAACTTTAAAGCTTGGTTAGCAATAATTGGTTTTATACTTATCGTCTTTGGTGGAATTGGCATCTTATTGATTTGGTTTCTTATAAGCATTTTTCAAATTAGTTTTAATTTGATTAAAAAAGGGATTTCAAACCGATAAGAGAAGGTAACGATAAAAATTACAAAGCTTTGAAAACGACTTTTAATAAATAAAAAGTTTGAATAAAGTTTGAATAAAAAATTAGGATTCCTTGAGATCCCAGTAATAGCTAGTCGCGCTCACTTTTCATTAGCCAGTAGCTAGGTTCCAGTTGTACCATGGGATCTCGGCGAATATATAGGGTTTGAGTAAAGTTTGGGTAACTTCTTTTAATATGAATTTATTATCCATCAAAGTTCCTATTTAGGAAAGTGATGGATTGAATGTTATCGGTTATTTAAATTTTGCATTTTTTTCTAGCTGCAGATATCTCATCTTCATTTAAAGTCATTGCTTCAAATTTATTATCTTCTTCAAATGCAATCTTTATATCTTTACAACCTTTTTTCTCAAAGAGGTCACCTCTTTTTTTACTTTTTTTTAGATATATTAGTCCTCTTGTAAGATATATTTCTTCATCAATGAAATCATTCATTTTTATTGCTTTACTAAGGTCTCTTAAGGCACTTTGATATTTTTTTAAATTAAATAAAATTAACCCTCGTGTAGCATAATTCTCTGGGTTTTCTGGTTCATTATCAATATCATTATTTACAATTTCTAGAAAATCCTCTATGGTCGCATCTCCAAAGATGCCTTTAGATTTTGAACTATCTGTAGAGTTCTTAGATATTATTTTTGATGGTTTATTAACTTTTTCGTTTTTATTTAATATCTCTTTGGGTTTATTTTGTATAGGTGAAAAAATTAGAGATAAACCATTTAGAAGTATCACAGAAATTACCATTAATAGAACGCCTAAATACCACCAAAAACGAGCAAAAATTCGAATTTTCCTCTCACTTAGTTTCCCTCCGATTTTTTTATACCAGTTTATTTGAAAGTTATTAAGCCAAGTAAAAAAAACAGAACCTACTACTAAAGTTGAGATGAGAACAGGAGCAAATAATCCTATATCTATTCCAAGTGCACCGAGAATGAAAACACCCATTACAGAGACAAGAAGAGCAATTAATCCTCCTAAATAAAAAATAAACTTCTTCAGTTTTACTAAGGGAAAAGTATTATTTTGTGACTTAACTTCGGAGGCATTTTTGAAATCTGAATTTTTTTCAGTACTTGAACCCTTTAGAAATTCTTGTTTATTTGAAGCTCTGATCCAAGATTTTTTTATTATTTTTAAAGCTCCATTGAAATCGATATCCATAAAAAATGATTTCTTATTTTCATAAGTGTATTTTTTTGTTTCCTCGTCCAATTTATAGGTTCCAATGCCGAGAGATTTTGCCTCTTCTTTGCTAAGTTTTTTGATCAAATTAGAACAATATTTTTCAAGATCCTCAATGCTTGAGACTGAACTATATGTTTTAAAAACTATATCCTCAATAAAATCTTTTGAATTAATATCTTTTAAGTTTTCATTATCTGGATCAGTTTCAGTGGCGATTATATTCAAAATTGCAATTGTGGCTGGAGTGATAACTTCTTTTTTTTTGGAATCTTGAACTTGCAAAATATATTTCTTGAGGATTTTGGAGAAAGCATTTTCAGATACAGGTCTATCACCATCAGAAAAAGAGTTTTTAAAAGGATTAAATAACCAGATTATATAGATTGGAAATTTAATTATCCAACCAAGATCCATATGAAGTCCGCCATCAATAGTTCCAAAAGTAAAGTCAAATAAACCAATACTAAAGGACAAAAAATGACCAAACCATAGAAAGGGTACTAACCAACCAAGAGTAATATATAGAGAGACGGTTGTTCCAAAAAAATACCCTAATAAAATTCCAACAAAGGTACTTATTAAACTTAAAATTAATAACTTAAATTTTAATTCCGAATAGTTTTCCATGTATAACTTCTATTTGGTTTATTTTTTAAATTTATGCAAATTCTGTAAGAAGACAATCAACAAACTAACTAAAATTATCAATATCCAAATGCCCGCTGATAAGTTGCCCAATATTGTAAATACTGTAAACCCAAGTCCTAGATATACTAAAAAGAAAACTACTGATTCAGCCAAGGTTGGGTGATCTTCATGTCCATTAGGCATTTGTAATTATTTAGTTGATTTGTTATACCAAATATCAAAAGGCTAAACAAATATGAGTCTTGAAATTGTAGAAGGGGATCTTTTAAAGCAATCAGTTGAAGTAATAGTAAATTCATGGAATAAGAATTTTATTCCTTGGTGGTTACTTTTACCTCAAGGCGTATCTGGGCAAATAAAAAAAGAAGGCGGGTTTGAACCCTTTAATGAGATAAGAAAAAAAGGATTAATGAAAACAGGATCTGCTGTCTTTACTTCAGCGGGCAAATTAAATTTCAAAGGTATTATTCATGTCGCAGGACTAAATATTTTTTGGGTAGCTACAGAAAAATCAATAAGAGAATCTACAAAAAATGCTTTAAGAATTTGCTTAAATAAAAAAATTAATTCAGTTGCTTTTCCATTAATTGGAGCAGGAACTGGAGGTATAAATAAAGAATTAGTTATTAAATTTATGAGTGAAGAAATATCTAAAAATGACTTCAAGGGTAAAGTGATTTTAGTTTTATATAAAAAGAAAGCTTAATAATAGTTTGTTTTTAACGAAATCTTCTTTTGATGCTGTATTTAGCAAAGTCTATTAACCCTGAATACCTAAAACTTGGATCGATATAGTGCTGAATAACATAAAAAGCAAAATAATATGCTCTGCAGAATCCCCATATTGCAAAAGCTAAAAGTACGAAGGTTTTAAACTCAAAGTGAATTGATATGAGAAGTAAGGAAGCAAGTAAACCAACTAAGAACATTAATCCTCCTTTTAGGTAAAGGAGCCAAACTTTCTTTATGTCCGCCATGGTTTTTCTTCTAATTTAGAGCATCCGTCAACTAGTAAAAAGTTTGAGTAAAGTTTGAGTAAAAAATATCGATTCCTTGAGATCGCAGTGATAGCTAGACGCGCTCACTTTTCATTAGCCAGTAATTAACGTCAGTCATATCAGTCCTTTAGGAGAAAAATACAATGTGTGAACGGTGTGTGAACATAGTGAGTCTTTACTTCTCTCTGACTAAGTTCAATACACCGATTTATTTAATCTAATTTACCGTATAAAAAATAAATTTAAAAATATAGAAACAGATCTCTAGAGATAGAACTTTTTATTATTTAACAACAAGAGCACCCGCTATCAGATTCAGATTCGGGATGAATAGAAGTTAGTGCATCTGCAATATCTCTCAGCATATCTGCAACATATTCAGGAGGGCACCCAAATTTATTAACATAAGCAACACTTTGTTTTGCCATATCTGTATAGGCAGGCAAGATCATGTTGTCTAGCTGGTCTTTAGTTGGTTGCCACTTTAATTCGCAATTATCTGACATCTGTGAAAATAATATTTAATTTTCATTTTAATGACTAAAAAACAATTAACAATAAGTCTTTATAATTTTTACTTTCTAAAGTTTTTGAATTCTAATTAAGGGTTATATATTTATTTTTTAATATGATTATCATTTTCATTATTTGCTATTAATGAAAGCGTTATAGTCAGTTTGTGATTGCTTTTTAGTCTTGTATTCTTTATAATTAAATTCGAATATCTAATTTATTATGATTACTGCCTTATTAAATAATATTCTTATCAATAAGATATCTATTTCTAATAAAGAGGAAGTATGTCCTGGATGCGGATGCACTTGTCCTTGTGAGTGTAAAGATTGCGCAGAATGCTCAACTTGTGGCGATCATTAAAATTTATAAATTTTAAAAAACTAGTTATAGCTTCATTCATTTTTAGGGATTTGGGTGATTTTTTGGGCTTCCTTGAGGCGTTACCCAAACTTTGTTGGTATAAATTTATTATCAATCAAAGTCTCTAATTAGGGAAGTAATATGGGATTTAGCAAAGATAACTTTAATGCAATATTGATTGGTAACTTGTGTTATTTATTGAAGTAGGTAATGAAATAGAGCTTAGTAAAAATTAATTTTTAAAAATTTATAAGGGATTTATTATTATTTTTAAAAGAATTTAAATGCAATCTAATACTTTTGACGATATTGATTTAAAAGTAGTATGGGCAATGATTATTGAAAAAATGAATAAAGAAGGTGAAGAAGTCTGTCCTAATTCATCAAGTTTTTATAAAACGCAAGATGGAATAGAGTGCTCCTTGCGAAGAAAAAATGGAGATTTAATAGGAATTTGTTACCGAGAGAATTATAGAAGTGGTGGATATCGCTGGATCATAGAAAAATCACTTTGATATATTATTCATTAGTAATAATTAATAATATATGAGACCTAAATACTAAAATTCTCAAGTATTAAAATAAGGTATAAGATTATTTTTAAAAATATTTACTGCAAAAACAAATAGGGAAAATATTATCAATTGAACAATAAGCCAAGCTAACATTTTATAGTTTGGATTTGTTGTGAAAAGTGATATATTTTTTGTGATAAGTGAATTCAAATGAAAACGCTCATTAATCTTCTCTTTATTTATCGAGTTTTTAGATACTTCCAAGGATTTTTCAGATTCTTTTTTTAAGGAGTTTAAATTATTCTTGGGATCGCTCATAGTTAATTTTTTTATTTTTAAAAAGATCCCTAGTTGATCTGAAAAGATAAATTGAACCTGTAACAAAAATTGGAATCAAATAAATTCCTAAAGACATCAATTAAAAATATTTTTATTATTTTATAACAGCAAAAATAGAATTAGTCATCGTAAATTCCTCAACTTTTAAAGTGGCTTTTGTTGCAGACTTAAGTAACGTTTATATTTCTTCCTGCAATCTCTTTTAATAAAGTAATATTTAATATTTTTCCTAAGAATTTTTCTCAGTTGTTTTGGTTTGCAGCTTTATGACCAAAAGGACGTTCCCATATATCCAGATCGATAAACCGACTATTAAGGGAAATAATGTTTTGAAATTCATCAAAATTTAATCCTTTAAGCTAATGCCAAGTCTTAAGGCTAATGTTCCTGCAAAGATTACTATAAGTAATCCTAAAGCAATTAAAATTATCTCTTGCGATGATTCCATATTAATTTTTTAATTACTTTGTTTTTTACCAATCAGTAAATAAACAAGAGCTTCAAACATTTATTTAAACAAAAATCTAAATTAACTAATTCTTTAAGTTTTTTGAGATAAGAATAAGATATTTACATTTAAAAGAAAAAATTTATACCTAATTGAATAACCTTTGATTTATTTCCATAGACCCCACTAAAATTTTGAAGTGTGCTTTTATTATGAGATAGAATATTAAATTCAATTTATTTTTAGTGTCAGAAGATCAAATAAAAAAATTTTTAGTGGAAATCCAAAAAAACAAAAATCTTCTTGATCAAGTTTTAAGCGTTGGGACTGCTGATGAGATTGCCAAAATAGCAAATGATTCAGGATTTAAATTTACAGGAAGTGAATTAAAAAATATTTCTAATAAAGTTGTTAATGGAGTAAAAATAAAAAGTCAAGATACATCGCCATCTTATAACTTTGGAGAAGGTGGGAATTGATATGATCTTCTTTAAAAGAATTGCTAAACTTTATTTATCCTACCTCCATAGCACCCATTACCAATTTTAAAAAAACCAGAAGTAGCTTTTAGTAATTCTCTTTCATTGCTAACCTTTGATAGCTTTGAGGATAAACCTGAAAATAGAACTTTATTCACTTCATGGGATTTGATTTCTGTTTGATAAGGATGCCATATTTCATTACCTTTTAGGAGTATCGCTTCTCCACTAAATTTAATATTTGTGTTTTCAAAGCTCCAGCTTGAAGGCTTTATTTGAGTTGGTTTGTGAGTGTAAAAAGTACCTCTAATATTTTTCTCATTTGAAATGGTTCCCTTGAGCGCATTGGATCTTCTTTCAGATAAAACTATAGAAATACTAGGGACGTCTTCTGAAACTAAAACACAATTTATAGGTTGTATTATTTCAACTAAAAGAAAATTCAATTACTTTATAAAATAAGTTAATTACTTATGAGTTTATACTAATCATCAATAATTTCTTAATGCCAAAGTAGCCAAAATAAAACACAACCATAAATAACACCTAATAAAACTATTACTGGAAGCAAAAAGCTTTTCATTTAATTAAAAATTTATCTAAACCATTTTGTTGGACGTATATAAAAAACCAAATAGCAACAGATAGATTTAATAGTACTGTCAGTGATATAGAAATTATTAAAAACTTCTTCCCAACCCCATTTTGGTAAGAAGTATTAACTGAAGTTGAAATTGACTCAAGTTCCATAAAGAAGAGTTAATTACTTATTAGTTTATACCAACTTTCAAATATAGATTTTTAATTGAAATTCTTTATTAAAAAGAGATTTAAAATCCTTCAAACACTATTATGTATTTAAAGTTACTTTAACAAATATTTTTAATCTATAGATTCGTGATAATTATATTTAAATAATAATTAATGAATACATATCAATCATTTAATTTTTATATTTAATATTATAAATTGTCCCTTTAGTTTATAAATTTTGAACTTGAATAAATAAATAATAATACCTATGTTTATATGAGTATTTAAATTTTAATAAACATGGTAGGAGTAACTAAAGATCCGACATTATTTTTACTTTTAGGGAGTATTGGGCTTCTATTATTTGGTTCAATAGGATATGGAATATATACAACAGTTGGACCATCATCATATAAATTAAGAGATACAATTAAAGAGCATGCAAGGTTACATGAATTAGGTATCGCGCATGGACATAATAGTCAAAACCATAATGAAGCAGAACATATTCATTAAAAAAATATTTAAATGAATTTATTTTTTGTTGAGTCTGATTTAACTACAGGATTTTTCTTTATTTCAATTTTTTCTGGAGCGTTGTTATCGTTCTTTATTTTCCTTCTTTTTTGGTTATCTAATCAAAATGCAATGTTTAAAAAACAATAGTTTGCTTATAAAAAGTTTGGGTAAAGTTTGGGTAACTTCTTTGAATATGAATTTATTATCCATCAAAGTCTCTATTTAGGAAAGTGACGGTGATATTGGTTTATTTAATTCTTATTACTATCTCGATATGATTATTTACCTTTAGATAAAAGATAATTTAAAAATATACCTCCTGAAACTAATAGAGCTCCAACGGCAATAAAAGCAAATAAATCCATTATTGTTTTATCTGTATTTACTTTTAAAAAAGTTATGACAAAGGCTATTAGAGGAAATAATAAAATTGTCTTAGGAATGACTGATTCATTCCATTTCCTTAAAACTAAATGCTCTTCCTCATTTAGTTTTTGGTACATCTTTTCTAATTTTCCTCTTTCTTCTTCCATGACTATTGTGGCTGTTTTTGATCTTGTTCTAAATAAATATTTTTCCGTATAAATTTATTATCTAACAAACTTTCTAATTAGAAAAGTATTATGTAATCTATAGCTCGATAACACAGTCAAATATTGATTTACGATTATGATTAACTATCCTTTATTTGTAGAGGGTTTATTACTTCTTTTATCAGGATTAGGTCTTTTAGCAATTTACAAGAGATCAAAAAGAAAAAAGAGAAAATTTCATGTACCACATACCACCAACTGCCTAGCTAATTGAAAAATAAAGGTTTTAATATAACTCAAGGAATGGTTTTACTACTTTTAAAGCCTTTAGATTTACCTGCAAACTTTGTTTTAAATTTGATTATTCACATAACAAACCCTAAAAATAATATTGGTTACTAATAAAGAACAAAGTATCAAAAGATTCTTAGTCATCAAAAATTGGTTAACTTTTCTTGATTTATTTCTTTATATTATTGCTATTAATTAAGTAGAGACTTTTTTATTAAATGCTATTAGACGCTCTTCCAATGAATATTTGTGTTGTAGTTTTGGGGTTTTTGGTCAGAAGAGAGATCAAATTCAAGAACGCTAGATAGATTATGAAGACACAAATTTTAAAGAGTAGTACATTCACAAGTTCCTTGCTACTACTAATGCTTCTTCTATGCTTGTGGTTGCCGTTAGCACTCCGATTCTTATTAATCTTTTAAAACCTTTAGTTAAAAAAAATTAGTTAATAATCTTCGTTGTAATCTGTTGGGCTACCAGTTAAAGAACAGACAACCGATTCTTCATTTTTCATTTCTTTTACTTCAACTATTGGTCTGCCCATTTTCTTTAAAACTTCGATATCTTCTTTAGTCTGACAACGAGCAATTATTTCTCCTTGTTTATCAAAGCAAGTGTAGTAAGTCATATTTAAAATAACTGTTTAAAATTTATGGTTGATTTCAGTTGTATCCCAGCAACTGCCTCATGACAACCATGTGTTAAATCTAGGTCAGTCATATAATTAAATGAATAAAAAAAATATACCTCTTCCCGTACCTAAATGTTCCTCAAACCGCCCTATAAATTTCAAGGCAATAAGAGGAAAATATGTGTAATGAGCTTGGAGGTCTTAATGAAACTATTTAAATAATTCACCATCCTCAAAATAATTTCAGAGATCTTAACTAAGTAAAGGAAAATACGGTTAATTCCTGGAGGAGGGAATGCGAGGAACATCAAACAAATCAGAATTTCTTGGTATATTGCAACAAGAAAGTTATCCTCACACTTTCGCACAAGCAATAAGTTAGGTATAAATGGTCTAAGGACTTGTCCTTTTCGTAAGGACTTGAACCTAGCGGTTTCAAGGTTAACCCCGCTCTCCTACACACGAGTATAAAAACCTTTTTTATTAATGAAGATTTCTTCAAAGACACTTAGCTTGCTACTTAATTTAGCTTTTGTGCTTTTTGTCTTTGCCATTTAAAGGACTCTTCATCAAAGAGACAGAAATTTTCAGGGTTCCCTTCCCTCTAACCAAACTCAATATCCGTTATTTGCTTAGTCTTTAAAAGTTTAGTAAAAATTTGGGTAGAAAATTTAATTAAAAAATATTTAACTGCTTCTTAACCAATTCGCCTCATAAGTTAATTATGTATAAAATTTTTGCCTATGAAAAAACTTCCTTTAAAAGTATTTTCTTTATCTTTTCTGTCCTCATGCAGTAATGATAAAGATTTTTTTCTTACCAAAGAAAATGTATTAATTAGTTGCGGTGGAAAATCTCGTATTATCGAAAATGAAAATGAAGAGATAATCAATACAGAAAAGAAGGATTTAATAGATGGAATAGGTAAGTACGTGGAATTTACAGTTGGAGAGACTGATAAGAAAGGCGGAAAATATAGAATTATTAATTGTTTTCCAAGTGAAGAACCACAAGATTCAATAATAAAAATTATAAAAACAAATTACAAATTATATAATTAGAAGATTTTTTGGTTTGAGGGACTTGCATTTAAAGAAAATAAAGTGAATATAAAGAAAATGATAATTCCAATGGAATCAATTAAAACTCCAAAAAGAATTATTAAGAAACAGCTTAAAAATGTTAATAAAGCAATTATTGAAATAGCAGAAATGAAATTTGTAAATATTGAAGAAAAAGAAGAAAAATTAGATGCGCTTGTTTTTTTAAAGAATCAAATATTGAGGAAGGCGGAGAAGTTAGAAATCAAATAACAAAATAACATATTACAAATATTGAATCTTTACTATTTTGTATCAGCTACATTTTTGAAGAAATCACAATAAGCCATCAATTCTGATTCGGTTTCAATTTTGAGATTTAAATCATTAATTGCATTCTTTGTATCAATTCTGTAGCCATACCAATCTAGACAAACTTCTCTCTGCCTTTGGGTTTCAGATATCTTTAGGGTATCTATTTTACTCGATGTATTGGAACAACCCCAAATAAAAATTATCAAAGGGATGTAGAAGCCTGGGTGTTTTATTTTCTTAATCACAACAACTTTCCTTTGTTGCTGAAGAGGTCCAAGAAGATTCTTCCATTGTTGAAAGTTCGACTCTATGTGTCGCCATCCAGTCACCATTAGCTTCCACAAATTTTTGAACATTACCTTCAGGAGCTTGATGAATAACAATAACTTTTTGAGGATCTTCCTTACTTACGCCTCTATAAAGTGGATTAATATTAAATTCAGAATGTCTTTTATCAGCTTCCTCACTATCAAATATTGCCGCCCATTCATCAAAAGTACTTTCAATTTTAAAAGTGAAAACTGAGGTTATTGAGCGAGACATAAAAGAGACTTTAATTATGATTAAAAATAGCTTTGTTTAATTAAGATTTGGTTAATTATCTTTAAACGGAATTAAAATACCTTTCGTTTTCTGATTTAAGCCAACCTTTTTTCTAGATTGTTTGATATAAATAAATTAAAAAATCTTTATTGAATGCTTAAATTTAAATTACTTTAAATTCCTAAAATAAAAATTTCAATTAATAAAAAAATTATTATTGGTAATAATGTTTAATACTTTTTCAAAATATGGCGGTAAATACTTTTTTGCTTATTTTATTAGACATCGCAAATTTTTAAAATTTATATCTGACTCATTTTAGAAAAAAGAAAAAGTAATTCTTACTACGATTTAAATAAGGTTTTTAATTCCCTAATGCCAAAGGAACCAAAACAAAATACAACCATAAAGAATACCTACCACAACAATTGCTGGTAATATAAAGATTTTCATTTAATTAAAAATTTATCTAAACCATTCTGTTGTAGATATATAAAAAACCAAATAGCAACTGAGAGATTTAATAGGATTGTTAGTGAGATAGAAATTATTAAAAACGATTTACCAACACCTGATTGAGTGGAATTATTACCTGTAATTGAAATTGACTCAAGTTTCATAAAAGGAAGAGTTAATTGCTAATTAGTTTATACCAACTGTCAAATATTTATTTGTTGATAAAACTCTTTAACATTAGTCGATTTAAAGCTCTTCGAACACCGTTATGTAGTTTAAGATACTTAGAAAATTATGATTTGGATATTTATACGTGATAATTAATTTAAAACCATTGCCTATATTAACATTTTATTCATTTAATCTTTATATTTAAGACGATAATTTGTCTCTTTAATTTATAAATTTTGAACTTGAATATATGAATAAAAATACCTATGTTTATGAGAGTATTTAAATTAAAAACATGGTAGGAGTAACTAAAGATCCAACATTATTTTTACTTTTAGCGAGCATTGGGCTACTTCTTTTTGGCTCCATAGGGTATGGGATATATACGACAATTGGACCATCATCTTATAAGTTGAGAGACACAATTAAAGAGCATGCAAGATTACATGAGCTAGGTATTGCTCATGGACATAATAATCATAATGAATCAGATCATATTCATTAAAAAATATTTTTAAAAAGTTTATGGCACTTATTCCCTTCAAAACAACTGAGAAGCATGGTATAGCGAGTGGTAAAAGTATTTTTAGTCTTGCTTTAGTGATTACTTTATTGGTAGCTTGAATGTGCATATTTAAATAAAATTATGATGGCTAAAAAAGAAGGCAAGGCATTAGCGACTGTAAAGGTCTATCTCAATACTGGAATAATTGCTGGATTAGTAGGTGTTGGATTTGTTGCCTCTACTTTAATTTTTGGTGTACTAATTCTGGTTTTAAAATAAAACAAAAAAAATTTCAAAATTAATGATCTATTATTAATACTTTTTTAATATAGTTCTTATTTTGTTTTTTATTTCCTCAAGTGGTTTTTCAATAAAATCAGGTTTTTTTAAAACAGCAAGTACAATCCATCCTGCGCTAATTGCTAGAACCATTCCTAAATAAGCAAAACCATAAATCATTTAAATTTTAATTAAGTTGATTCCAATTCTACTTCTTTTTTGACTTGCAGTTTCTCTTCAAGTTCCACTTCATTGATATCTTCCTCTTTAACTTTATCTTTAATTATTAATTTTTTTTCTTTTCTTCCGAAATCATCTTTACCCAAAATAAAGAATATAAGTGACGCTATAAAAAATAGTGCAAAGAGTAAAACTTCCATTAGCTAAAGTATTGGATTATCAATCTAAATTAATTTAGAGATATAGTATTAATCAACATCAAATAATACAACTTGCTGTTAATTCAAATTAAATTAACTGCTAAGTGATTTCTTTTTATTTTTTTTCTGATACTGTATTGCGGCTTTTAAATGTTGAACTTCTTTTTCTAAGTTTTCAATTCTTTTTTCTAAATCTTCGTTACTAGTCATCTAAAAGTTTGGGAAAAGGTTACGTAGATAATTACTTTATGGCAATCTGCGACATAATTGACTCAGATATGCGTATGTTTGTTCAAATGATACAAACTACTCACGTTTTTGGTTACAATTAGTAATATTTAATTATTAACTTCAAACCGTAATGAATTCAAACAAAGACATTCTCGACAAAGCCATAGGAAGACCAGCCATGATGGCTTTCATGATTTTAGTCGGGACATATGTAACAACAGGTCAACTTGTACCAGGTGTTTTTTAATGGAAAATAAAAATCAAAAAAGGAACATTGATCCTCAAAAAACAAGTGCAGAGAAATTAAATGGCAGATTTGCTCTTGTTGGCGTTATTGCTTTAGTAGGAGCCTACATAACAACAGGTCAAATTGTACCTGGGATAATCTAAAAAAATCATTCAACCAAATAGTCATGAATGTCAGCTTGAATCTCTTAAGCTGACTTTTAAAGAGTGATAATATATCACCATACGACTTTAGTTTTTCTCCAACCTTGAGAGAGTAATCTATCATAAATCTCTCTAGCTAAATCTATTTCTACAGAAACTGTTGTTGTCATCACAGGAGGTTCTTTCCCTAAGATTCCAACGATTTTTCCAGAATCAATAAACATATACTCGAAGACCCCATCAATACTCTTATTGTTCTTTATAAATCTTTTAACCTCTGATCTTTTTGAATTTATTAACCAATATTCCATTATTCCATTATTTATTTATAAATATATAAGCAGAATATAAATAAACTAAGAAAGCACCAATAGCAAAAAAACTTCCATAAACCAGAAAACTCCAAATTCTAAATAATTTAGGTTTTTCTTCAGTTTCTTCTTTTTTCGTATTCATTTATTTTCTCGCTCCTTTCTAGCTGCGTTACCCTTCGCTCTTAATATTAGAGATATAGTTATAGCCGTACTGAGTATTCCAGCATCTATTAATAGGTGAGGAGAAATATCCATTAACCAACAAGCTCAATCGAATAGACGGTATCCTTACAATTATTTTTTTTATCCCATTCCTTTGCAAAAGGTGATTCCATCTCTGCACCTAATTTTGCTAAGTCAGTACAGTTCATTAATAAATGACATTTGTGGGTATTGATTTTTATAAACTCATAATCAGTTACAAACTCTTTGCACATTTCTTCAAGAAATAAATTAGTAACATCATTTTTAAATTCTTCAAATGTACAGCTAAAAGTTGAAATAATAAGTGTATTCATAAAAAAAGATCTTATTGCTCCTTAGTTTAGATCTACTGTCAATTAAGACCCAATTAAGAAATGGTTAAGGCACTTATTTAAATATTAATTTAGAATATAAACTAATATCTTTGGATTAAAAAATGGTTGATAAAAAAAAAGATACTAGAAAAGATTTCAGAAACAATAAAGCAATGCTTGCTTATGGAGTTATTCAACTAGGTTCAATAGTTTTATCTGCTTTTGCATTAGTAGCTATTGCTCTATGCTTTTACTCATTAAAAAAAGAATCAAATTTCTTTAATGAATGTGTTGAAGAAATGAAAGTCACTGGGGCGCCAACAGCTGATTCGGTTCGTTTCTGTACTGGCGGTTAATTAAGCATCAGTAAGAAAAGTAATATTTTCTTCTTCAAGTTTTTTCTTTAATTCTAATGGCATGTAAGCAATATCTTTTTTAATTGCATCTATGGCATCTCTATACTTTTCAGGATCAGATAAAAGCATTTTGACTAAATTGTATTGGCTTTCTATTTCTTCAGAAGAAAATTTACCCATTAAATAAAGAACTAATTACTGTTAATTTTAGATTGACTGTCAATCTAAAAAAAGATTTCATCATCTCGTAGTTATCGAATTCCCATCAAAAGTAGATGCAGTATCTGCGTATGAATCAGAGGAATATCAAAAGATGATTACTTTGAGAACTTTATATTCACATCTCATTCATACTATCTTTGAGGGATTTCAATCATATATTTTATCTTGGTCTAAAATCTCTCTTTTATATTTGTCACTAAGTTCATCATTGTATTGAAAATCATTAATTATTTTAACTATTTCATCAATAGCTTTTTTTTTGTTCTCTGGAGTTTTCATTGTCGAAAAGATTTAATTTATTGATTTAATCCAAGAATAGTATCTTGATTTTCTATTTCGTTGCTCTTTAAAAACTAATCTATCTGCTGTTTGTGAAGGTGATTCTCCCTTCTTAATATCTGTAGTCATCGCAATGCCAAATCCACTCGCTTCTATTTTAGGAGTTCCTCCCTCAAGATAAAAGAGAAAGGACCAACCTTTATTCCATCCAAGATGAAAGGGATTTTGAGGCATTATATTATTTATATTTATTATCTTAATAATATTTTTTGAGTGATCTCTTTTATTGTATTTAAAACTACTAGATGAAAATCTTTTGAAATTTTATATGTGGATGCAAAAAGTTTTGAATTGGAATTTGAAGAATGAATACTTGCAACCTATTAATGCAATAGCGCTTGGGAAACTTTAAAGAAATATAATTTGACTCCTAAGAATAAGCAGCAAGAGGTTTTATTAGTCCAACGGGAATCCGCATAGTGGTCTGCTCTCTATAGACTTGCAATAAACTAGAATCTACAAAGCTATTATTAGATCACTAGCAACAAGAGTAATGGCAATTTCACAATAGAGAATGCAAAGGATAATACTTTTAGTAAGACTTAATCTTGGTTTAGTTAGTTAAGATCAAGATGAAATTGATCTCTACAATAACTATAAAAGAAATATTTACTCAGAACAAAATCAACACCAGTAGTAACAATGGATTTTTTTACCACTTCCCCAACAACAGTCTTAGAACAAAAGACAAAAAAAGCAAAATATCCAGAAGCACGAGTAATAGTTTTAAATGATAATTTTAATACGTTTGAACATGTAGCAAATTGCCTATTGGCAATTATCCCAGGAATGAGTGAAAAAATATCATGGGATCTTGCTATCAAAGTAGACAAGTCAGGCTCGGCGGAAGTATGGAGAGGGAACCTTGAACAGGCAGAGCTATATTATGAGCAACTGGTGAGTAAAGGTTTAACTATGGCTCCAATTGAAAAAACTTAGAATTTATTATTAGTCGTTAAAGAAAGTTTTATTAATTAAAAGGAGAGGTGTTATTAGTCGGAGCTATTAATAGGATCTCAAAGACAATTCCAGTTAAGGCCATAGGTAGTACCCAGATACCAATAAATCTATGATCAAAAAATCTTAAATGATCATTACCTTTAAAAACATTTTTTAAAGAAGTGTATAAAGTTTCTGGTTGTTTATAGGAAGGACCTGTTTTTGATTGTGAATAAGGTTTTATAAAAGCTGATGATGCATAGAACTTTGAAATTTTTTTTATAAAAAAAATAGGCAAAACCCAAATAGCAACAAATCTACCTCCTAACCATTGTCTCGCATTAGGAAGAGAATACTCTTTGATAGATTTATTTTCTGGCATCCCAGATTCTAAATCCTTATAAATATTTTCTAAAGTCTTTTCTTTGCTTGATTTACTAATCATTTAAATTTCTAATTGGTTAATATTTTATGAATTTAAATCTTTAATAAAAATATTCCTAACTACTAAAATAACTAAAAAGTAGTCAAGAATATTTTCTTTGGCTAGGTTCATAAAGACGGATTTTATACCGTTGCAGATTCGCCAAATATCTACACATACTTTATAGATAAAAAACTATTTTTTTAAAAGTAAATAATATACAAACTCATGAACAATTTTTAATTCTAAATGTTATTTTTTAATACATACTTCTAATAAAATATTATTTTTAATAAAATTTTGAATAAATTTTAAACCTCATTTTCTAAGATTGCAAAAAAGAAAATGAGGTCAAAGAGAGGTTCTCATTACAAACCGAAGGTATCAAAGCTTACGGCTAGTAGATTTCTCTAGTTTCTACTTTTAAATTTATACATTGAATTACTAAATTTAGGAAGATTTATTTTATACAATAAAGTGTTTTATATTATATTTAAAAATATTATTGAAACCTAATCAATATATTTACAAGACTCATTGAGAGATGAAAAAAAGCATAAAGGGAAATTGCTAAAAACAAAAATTGTTCTAGAGGAATCATAATAACTAATACATTATTTGTGTTTTGTTTAGTAAATTAATTTTTTGTGAGGAAGATGTTTTCTAGTATCAAATCTCCTCTTGACCGTTCATTTTTTATAGTCATTTTTTTTGGATTATTATTATGAGAGGATGAATTAAAAGCTCCCCATCTTTTAAGCCAAAACAAAGTATAGAAAAATGCAATGATAAAAGGAGCGCCTACAATTAAGTATCTGATATCCATTCAAATTACCTTAATTAATAAGATTTAAACTGCATTGCCAAAATTGCTCCAAGGAAGAAAACAGTTGGTATCCCTAAGGCATTTACAGCTGCAGTTCTAACAGTAAATACGGGGTAACCTTCTTCAGGTCTATTTGTATTGATTATCGATGAATCTTCCCATACTTGATAGTTTTTAAAAGGAGCAACACCTTGTTTTGGTAATCCGAAAGGCGTTAATCTGAATACATCCCATTTGCCTAACCAAAATACTGTAAAGATCCAGGCAAAAATAATTGGAGTAATAACTAATAAAACTCTAAAGTCCATTTTTATAAATAGTTAATTTGTTATTTATTTTGATGTTTTTAAATAAATAAAAAACTAAATCTTTAACTTATGTTTAAGTAAAAACACTTAATAACATTAGTTTTGATCATTAGTCACTATATGAAATGATTTATTGGTTTGGTTAAAGTATATTTTTAAAAATTTGATATTTAGATTTAATGTAGATTTGAATTAATCTCAATAATTTTATGGATACATTTAGATTCCTACTATTTGGTATCGCAGGTTTAAGTTTAATCTTTTGGGTTGCGGTAATAGCTTTATGGCATACATATATGTTCCCAACTTTCTTTAATGAAGATAAAGCTTTTAATCCAGTTATTAATCAGGCAAATTCTCTTACCTCAGAACCAATTCTTGGTAATTTAATTAACAGCAATAACTTCACAAGTAGACAAAAATATTCAATGAAAAATTTAGTAATAGCTGACTTTTCATCTATTCAAAATAATTTTAAATTGAATAAACTTTATACCACTGTAATGATTGGAGTGTCATTTGCCACTTTTATTTTTCTGACCTACGGATTAAGCAGTTCTATTACAACGGCAAGTTAAATGGAATCAATATATACTTTAGTTTTTTTAACTTCTTTCCTTTATTTAATCTTTAATTCATTTGAAGATTTTAATATTAAATAAAAATAAATACTAGTGTTTTTTACTATCTAATAAGAACTTTCTTCTTATAAAGAAAAATACTAGTGTAGTTATTATCATGACAGGTGGATGAAATGATATCGAATTTAAATACTCGTAGTAACTAAAGTTATCCATAATTTTTTTTCATAATTATCGAAACTATAAAACAAATTTTAATTAATAACTGACTTATATAAATCATACGAGAGTATAAATTGAAAGTTAAAATTGTAACTACATATTGCTCCATATTTATATTTAAATTACTATTAAAAGTTTTGATAAAGTTTGAAAAATAATACAATTAAGCTAAATAGGATCAAGTGAACAAAGAAGAAAGAACAAAAAGATTTAAGTTAATGTCTTGTAGTGAAAGACAAGAATTAATCTTAAAGAAAATGAAAGCTAAAGGAATAGAAGTAGGGAGTGGGGTCCCAAATAAAAAATATGATAGTGAAGAAATTTATGAGTTAATCCATATTGCTAATTGCTTTCCAGAATTAAGAGACAAAATTAATTAATGGAATAATTTAAGTTTATAAACAAGAAAAGGAGCCGTATAAAAGTATTTAAACCATTTAAAGATATTTCCAAACCATCTCGAATTATTAAAGCAATTGAGATTTCTTATGGTTGTGTTTATAAAAGATCAAGTAAACCAGTTATGAAAGGTTCACGATTGGAATCTATTGAAGATGTAAGAAAGGAATATAAGCTTTTATTAGAGGATTGTTGGAAGAAAACATCTATATATAAAAGATATTTCTAAAGGTTTTTTATATCAGGTTAGTGTCTTAACTTTTCTTTCCAAAGGATTACATCTGAATCTTTTAATTTGATCATTTTCCCAAATCCAATAAACAGGAGGACTTTTTCTTGCTTTAATTAAGCTCAATTTATCTAATTTATGAGGGATAAATTCTTTGCTTGCATCAAAAAATTGATCTCTTTTAGATTGATTTAAAACAATACTACCTTCTTTGCCTGAGATTGATCTGTGATAAGTTTCAATAGGAATTTCTAATGCGCCCATAGATCTATTTAAATAAATCACATGATGAGTTTCATCCCATGAAGGATTTATTAAAACAAATGTTCTTTCCCCAGTAATAACTAAGTTGTGATCAATTTGATGATAGTGAACATAATATTGTTCATCATTAAAATCATCAGGAGGAGATATAGCTTCTTCAGAGTGAATCACTATATCGCATCCATTAGATGCCTCCAAGCCTGCATCAAAAAATATCACTTTTGGAGTCTCTCTAAAAATAGTTGTTGGCAAGAACTTTAACTTCATAGTTCAACCTCTCTTTAATAAATTTATGAATATTTTTTAGAATTTATAAGCTATGAAAAAATGATTAATAGATAGTCAGTCGCAACAAATTAAACAATCTTCTTGGGTTGGATAATCTAGACATTCTTTCTTTAATGTTTTCTCTAAAACTTCTACTCTTTTGACATAATCAAGATTTCTTAGCCTTTTGTTTGGAACCGTGAATTGTGATTGTAGTTTCATTTTGTCCTCCTAATTAATATTGGTGTTTGAAGCTATTCCAAGTTTGAGATAATCTTAATCCCAGATAAGAAATTAAAATTATCCAAAATAAAATTTCAATACCTAAATTAGTCAATTGCGTGTCCTCCTTTCTATCTGAGTATGGTTTAATACGGGTTATATGTAAAAATCAAGCGTAAAAATACCCAAAAAGGTTAAGTATTAATCACAATAAACTTTGCAATGGTTTTTAGTAGGATGCTCTTCGCATTCATTATTCCAATAAGCTTCTAGTTCTTTTGCCTTTATATCGTATGAAAGGTCTTTTTTATCCATTCCCATCTCTTGGATAGTGAATGTGTCGTTTAGTGCCATAGTACCTACCTCTTTACTTCACTATTGTTCTAATTCATTTGAATAGTCAATCTCAAGTTTTAGGTGTGCGGTTAGAGGAACAAAATTGTACGGATTAAGGATCAAAAAAGACTCTAAAATTGAAAATAATGAGCAGCCGAATATATTCAAAAGTATTAATTTCAAGTTTAAAAAAGTTTGGGTAAAATTTGATTAAAAAATTACTACTATTTTGCTTTAATAAAAGATTCAGAAAACAATACAGAATAATTGGATTAATTAATAAAAAAAATTGAAGATATTAAGAACAAAATACAAAATTACAACTCCAAATTAAATTCATAAACGGGATAAATAAAAGTAAAAGTTTCATTTTCTTCTTTTAACTAATCCATAAATACATAAAAGGGGATTCAATATTAAAACAACCCAAAACGGAGGCGGAGGACCACCATCAACAATCGTTCCGGCATTGAAAGTATTGAATATAGCTACTGATAACAAACAAGTCATTAAAGCTAATTCACCTACTAAAACTCTTCTTAAAGATTTTTCATCTTGGATCGCACTACAAATAATTAATAAAAATCCTATTCCTAAATTACTGGCAGCTACAACATCAGCAGTCCCTCTAACAAGAAGCAATGTTTCACTTGATGAATCACCTGCAATAGTTTGAATTGAAAAAATTAGTAAGGCAATAATTAATAATCCCAAAAAGATATGAAGCAATCCAGTCGTTTTTATAATATTTTTTAATTTCATCAATAACAAAAATTATTTTTAGCCAGAACAAGAAAAAGCAACTGCAAAAATATTCTTAACAATTGGGGTTTGACCTAATGCGAATAAGAAGAAAGTTGATGATGCGAGAGTAATGGCTATTTTAGAAGTCCTATTAAATTTTAAATTTGAGACTTTTGCAAATGCTGAATTCATTTTTTACCTTTATTTATAGGATCATTTTAGCTTCATTTATAAAATATTCAGCATCAAAATTTACCAAAGATTAATTTTATTGCTACCGTTTCCGCGCTTGCATTCTTGCTTGTTCAAATTCTTTTTTAGAAACGACTAGCATTTTGAATTCTGGATATCTTTTCTCCCACCATATATTAATTGAAATAGCTTCCCTTTTTAAATCCTGGGCACAAATATGGACCCATAAAATCTTAGTTTTATCTTCTTTATAGAATTCCCAACTCAATGGTGAAGCCACTAAAAATCTTGAATGAATTGTGAATTAAATTTATATGATTTTGAAAACCATTCTATTAATTCAAGGTACAAGTTTTGATCTTTTTATATCATAGTTTTATTTCATAATATGGATTTTTAATAATGTTGGAATAACTTAATTCAATATAAATTTATTATCTATTCATTTTTCTTTTTAGGAAGATAGTGGGTGTGATGGAAATATTTTTAGCTTTTAAGAATAGATTCACAAATACCTGAAGGATTTGCTTGTTTAACTATTTTTAGTCTTTTGATAAGTGTATCTCGATCTACTTGATGCTTTAAATATTTAATACATAGATTCTTTTCCTCATAGACCTCTGCTATTGGTGAGAGCTTTAAAGCAATAGCAAAAATACTAATAACTAAAAGAATATTTGTAGCTATTCGAATGTTTGGTCTAAAATTGGATCTCATTAAAAAAATGTATAGAGTTACTATATTAAATATTTATTTCAACCATTAGATTTAATCTTCAAAGAAAACAATAAATTAAGTGATGAATATTTTTATTTCGATCTATAGTAGTTTTTTTGCTATTTTAACCATTTTACAATTTAATTGTTGATCCACTATCCGTATATTGTAGTACCTCAAACCGTACATCTTTAATTGTCTGATGGCTTGTCTGTTTAGTTAGAACATAGTTGTAGTAATTTTGAGAAATGCCTACTATACCAACACAAGAAGAAGAATTTAAATCTGAGATTAAAGAAAGATCAGAAGAAGAACTTCTCGAGGAAGAAATCAGAAATCAGCAGACTATAGATATCTTTGTTGAATCTGATAAAAATTGGTGCTGATAAAAAAACTTATTTACAGGAGCTAGTTATGAAATTAAAAACATCACCATTCTCAATTTTAAATAAAGAAAGAAGAGAACTGGAATACATCAAAGGGGTTTATAAGAGGAGAGTTCAAGCTGAAATTGATTCTTATAAAGATTCTGAGGATGAAGATAAAAGAGATACAATCCAATCCCAAGATGTATTGATGATAGAAAGGATCACTATCTAAATATATAAACTTAATATCATCATCATTCATTTATTATTTTATTTTTATAGATTCTGACTAATTCAAAGGTTACATTAAATAAGTTTTGAAAAAAGAAAATTTTTTATATTAGATTATGAGATACTTGAAATCAATAAAAAGAAAATTTAATATTATAAGAAAAGGTCAGAAAACAATCCATAATCTTGGGATAAATTAATTAATGAAATTGAAGTTATAAAGAACAAAATATCCGATACTGCTTAATTTTAGAATTATTTTTAGTTAAAAAAAAAAGACTCTTGCGAGCCTAAGTGATGGGGATTTCTATCATGGCAAATAAAGAAGAAACAAACAACCCCACCTAAAGTAATAAATATTACTGTCAAGCACCATATGTAGTGCTAGAATTTTATTAAGCTGGGTGATGGGGATGATCTAGCTATTAAATTGGGCGTATTTAACGCCCTTTTTTATGGAAATAACTTATCATTAGCTTATTTTGTTCTTGTTTCTTTATTTCTTTTGAATCATAAAAATGACAAGTATTCTTAATTAAGTGAAAAGAAAAAAGTAGTCTTTTTAAAAGTTTTGAATATACTCTTAATTAGTTATCTTTCCCTTTACCCAACAATTCCAAGATTTTAAATTATATCTTTGCCGTTATAGTAAATATCCCATTTTTTAAATCAGTTTTTCAAAGCATAGCTCCAAACTTATCTAATTTAAAATAGTTGATAAGAGGTATTGCTTTATGTTCATTTACTTTAATAATTTCAAGTTCAGAACATAAAATATCACCTTGTTCTTTATCTACTTTTTTACAATCGCTTCAAAGTCAGAAAAAGGACAGTCAAATTTCGAGAAAATCAAGTGTTTGGAATAAAAAATATAATTTAAATTTACTTTAGATCGACTGTCAATAAGCTATACATCTTCAATGAAAGTGAAATCTTATTCTTCAAACTAATTGATTAAGGTTTAATGGTATTAATTAGCGTTATTTTCTTTAGCCCATTCTTTATGTTTTTGGTCTAAATCTGTAACGGAGATTCTTTGAAAGGTTAATTTTAAGTGGTTATGAACTAGCTGATCCTTGGCTACAGTCATATCATTTGAATAAAAATTTAATTTTTCTTTTTTTATCACCTTTTTATTTTCCAAAAAAATTCATCCAATTATTATTACAAGAATATTTATAAAGTGCTTTTATATGAAACAACAAAAATTTAACTTTTTTTTTGGGTTTGCTTTACAGATTTTAAAAAACTAACTTAATAAAAAATGCTTTAATTTTTGATTTGGTATCCAACTGGGTTTGTCTATAATCCATTTCTCTCTGTTTTCATATTTAACTGTCCACAAAAGAAATGAAGATATTTGCTTTAAAGTTATTCCAACTATGTATCTTGTTCTTGGACTGATAGCAATAAATCCAATTAAGAAAATTAGTTTGAAAATAGTTTTAATCATTTAATAATGTATGAGTTAAAAACTGAGAACTTTTGATTTAAGCCCAAAAACTTGGAACAGCTCTTGTTATTGGAATAACAAGAGTTATAAGTGGATTTAGTAACATTTGTTACTACTTAATGTTTAGTATGGTGTAAATATGATTAATTAAAACATAAAAAATTCGTGTGAGGAATTTTATGAAACTCTTCCAACAAATGTTGGTTGCTACTGCTGCTGTTAGCTTAATTGCTCCAATAGCCGCACAAGCATCTGACTACAACATTGAAGGTATGAGTTCTTACGTACGTAAGAAATCATCTTCAAAAAAACAAAAACAATTTAATAGCAATTCATTTAATAATGAATTAGCAACAGTTGAAGACAATCTTCAGGGTTCAGATATTGAATTCAAGGAATTTGAAGCTAGCACTTTCTCCGACACTACAACAGCAGCATTTACCACATCCTTTCAAATGGGTAAAACTGATAACTCACCAATAAGTGAAGATCTTTCGGCAAATTACGCTTATACTATCGATCTAAATACTGGGTTTACAGGATCTGACAATCTTTATGTAGGTATTGAGGCGGGTAATAATGATTTTACCTCTCATGATTTTGCTACAGATAGCAAAGTCAGTACTGGAGATGCTTTAACTGTACACTCCATGTATTATTCTTTTCCTTTAGGAAATTTCGATTTAGCTGTTGGTAATTTATTAGATAATGATGATTTAATGCCAACCACACTTTCGAAATATTCAGACTCATTTTATATCTCTAGTGAACCTTTAGCTGATACTGGATTTTTTAGTTTTCCAGGTGTAACAGGCTCAGGTATTGCTATTTCAAGAGTCTTCGAAAGTGGATTTAATGCTTCAGCAAGTATTATCGGTACTGATTCAGATACTAATAGTGCTGGATTACTTACAGGAACAAGTAATGATGTAACTACTCTTTCAATGGGATATGACACTGAAACTTATGGTTTTGGTTTTGTATATCTTGCAATGGATGATGTTTGTAATTTTACGGCAGGCCAAGAAACATGTGCAAATTTGAATGTAACCGGTGTAGCTAGTGCTAACACATTTGGTTTAGGAGGTTACATCACACCAAATGATGGTAAAACAACTATTAGTTTAACCTTTAACTCTGTTGATCTTAATGTTGATGGTTTTGCTCCAGATATTGATCAACTTTTTGATACACAACTTTCCATTGATCATGGATGGGGAGATGGAGTTCTTTCTGCCTCAGTTAAAGGTTCTGAATTTTGGAATCCAGATGCCAATCTCAATCTAATCAATGATTATGTAGGAGAGTGGTATGAAATCTATTACACCTATCCGGTCAGTGATTCCTTAGAAATTTTGGGTGGAGTTGCATGGTCTAATGGAGATGGAGAAGGTGATGAGTATAGAGAAAAAACAGCATTTGGTTTTGGAGGGACATTCACGTTTTAATTCATTAATTTTTTTGCAACAAAAAAAGCAGCTTTAGGGCTGTTTTTTTTTTAAACTTGTAAAATCGTGAATGAAATTTTAAAAGATTGGCTTTGTTAGTTTAATCCTACACAAAACTAGCTTTTAATAGAAGAGATTAATTCCTAAGGTTTGGAGTTTATATATTATTTGTCCTCAAAGAGGTCCTAAACAAATATCCCCTTTTGAAAAAACTCTTCCAAAGAAAAATTCAATTTAGTTTAAAGTTTACTTAAAGATATTCTTAAGGGATTTGCATACATTTAAAGTAATTTTTATTTGCTATATCCATATTTAAACCCCATTCTTCCTCAGATTTTTCCGCACCTTTTTTCATATCTTTTTGGAATTTAACCCTACATCTTTCTTCTATATTATCTGGAGAATTATAATATCTAAGAAAAACAAAAAATAAATAGGACATTGATGTAATAACGCTAATAAAAAGAGTAATTCTAATGAATTTTTTTTCCATCCTTTTTTTCCAGATAATATCTTTGTAGCTAATGTGGTTGTTGGTTTGGTGTAGTAATTAATCCTTTTTGGAAAAACTTCTATTTTTAAGTCTTATTTTTAAGGCTTAAAAAGGCAACTAATTATGGGTTTCATTCATTTATTGAATTCCTAATATAAACTTTAAAAGAGGTTAAATTAAAAATGTTTAAAAAATTAATTCTAAGTTCTTTTTTACTTTTTAGTTTAATTGGAATAATCTATCCCGCAAAAAAAGAAAATACAAAACTTTTTGATTACTGTTACTCCCTTGAAAAGATACTCTATAGAAATTCAATACAAAAAAGGAAAAAGGCATCTCTGAAAGTTAAGTCAATTTCGAAAGATATTGCAAAATTTGGGGTTAGTAAAACTAGAGGGGGTTTCGTAAATAAGATGATTGATCAATATAAGACTTCTAAAAATTTTCAAATAATAAAAATTTTCCCTAATAAACTTTATTGTTATGCAGGATATTGGGTTGAGAAGGTAAAACCTGGAACTTTTGAATCAATCTTTTATGCTAAAAGTAAAAAAGCAATTAATGAATTTAAAGATTTGAGAGATGAAGTAGATAGACTGTTAAATGATGTAAATTCAGAATATAAAGTAATAAAAAAAGAATTTAATAGTCTTTTTTAATATTTATCAGTAACTAATTTACAAGTAAGGAAAGTCATCATTGTGATTTTAATCATCTTATTTTTTTAATCAACTTCTATTATTTCAACAGAATTAGAGCAGGTATTAACACTAAACCAATTTATAGCTGACCAATTATATTCTTTGTAAGTCCCGCCAGCAACACTTACAAAACATTCATTCTCATACCAACTTCGATAACTAGGTTTAAAACCAGTTCCTTTTAATCTGTTTGATAAACCTTTTCCGTATTTTTGAATAACAAGATTAATAGCTTCATACTCTATTTCTCGTTTTCTATCATCAGCAAATACTTGTATTGAAATTAAAAATATTGAAGCTAGAAGTAAGCGTTTCATTTAGTCCCAAGCTTTCATATCAGTAGTTCCTTGTGATCTTTGCATCCAAGAATATTTCCAAAGACCATTTTCATTTTTAAAAATGCACGTATATGTTGACAGGTCTGTATTTGGATTACCTTTAAAAGTGAATACTTCATTTAAGGTGAATAGTGCATAAGCTATCTCACCAAAAATTTCAATTTTGTGCGTTCTAACTAGTTCTGATGATTCCGCAACTAAGTCTTTATTATCAAACATCACAACTAAATTTTTTGCAGAGATAGGATTTCCACTTGGTCTAACTGCTAAAAAATCTTCAGTTACGTTAGGTATTAGGAAAGAGGAATCTTTACTATTGGCATATCCATTAATTAATTCTTCTATGGCTTTGATTTCCGACATGAAAAAGGAGTTAATTACTCTTAGTCTAGATCGACTGTCAATCGCGATATATTCCAACTCTTAATTATGTATTGGAAAATAGAATCAAATATTATCCAGAACAAGAGAATGTTCTTGCAAGGATATTTTTAAAACCGATGTTTGAGCTAATATAAATAAAAAAGAAGTTTATTTATGCAAGGGTAAGAGTTATTTTAGAAACCAACCTCATTTGTATTCTGTGCATCTTTTCTCCCAGCATTTATTTATAGATATATCAATAACTTTTAAATCTTGAGAACAGATATGAGCCCAAAAAATCTTTGCTTGATCTTCGTTATAGAATTTCAAACTTGAAGGAGAAACCATTAAAAAAGAAATAGATTCTGAATACAATTTTATGATTTATTTATAAATTTATAACCTTTTTAAAGAATTTCTTGAG
>QCUB01000003.1 GCA_003210895.1 Prochlorococcus sp. AG-676-M04 | reverse complement strand
TTGTTCATTTAGGGACCATGGGTGTATATGGATATGGATCACATAGAGGTGCAACAATTCCTGAAGGTTATTTAAAAGTTGAAGTTCCCCAACCAGATGGAAGTCGGTTTGAAGAGGAAATATTGCATCCAGCTAGTCCTGGCAGTGTCTATCATATGACTAAAACATTAGATCAATTATTATTTCTTTATTACAATAAAAATGACTTAATTAGAATTACAGATTTGCATCAAGGCATTGTTTGGGGTACAAATACAGAAACAACATTAAAGGATCCAAGGTTAACAAATAGATTCGATTATGACGGTGATTACGGTACTGTTCTAAATAGATTTCTCATGCAAGCAGCTATCGGATATCCTCTAACTGTTCATGGGACAGGTGGACAAACAAGAGCTTTTATTCACATCAAAGATTCAGTAAAATGTGTTCAACTAGCTCTAGAAAATCCTCCAAAATCTGGCGAAAGAGTCAAAATTTTTAATCAAATGACAGAAAGCCATCAGGTTGGTGAATTAGCTAAAAAAGTTGCTTCTCTTACTGGAGCCGAAATTAATTATTTACCAAATCCTCGAAATGAAGCCGTCGAAAATGATTTAATAGTTGATAATAAATGTTTCATAGAATTGGGCCTTAATCCAACTACTCTTGATAATGGCTTATTAGAAGAAGTAGTTGAAGTGGCTAAAAAATATTCTATGAGATGTGATAAGAAAAGAATTCCTTGTATCTCAACGTGGACAAAGAAACAGGCTAAAGCAATAAAAACCAATTAAATATTGTCGTAATATCTAACTTAAAAAAGTGAAAATAGCATTCTTTACTGAAACTTTTCTACCTAAAGTCGATGGAATAGTAACAAGATTAACTAAGACTATCGAATTCCTAACAAAAAATGGTGATGAAGTTATAGTTTTTTGTCCTGAAGGATGTCCTGATTCTTATAAGGGAGCAACAATAGTTGGGGTTGCTGCAATGCCATTACCCTTATATCCTGAGTTGAAATTAGGCCTACCTGGTCCTGCAGTCTCTGATAAATTAGAAGATTTCAAACCAGATTTAATACATGTAGTTAATCCCGCTGTACTTGGCCTTGGAGGCATATGGCTAGCAAAAACAAATAATATACCTTTAATTGCAAGTTATCATACACATCTCCCTAAATATCTTGAACACTACGGGATGGGAATGTTAGAACCGCTTTTATGGGAGTTATTAAAAGCAGCTCATAATCAAGCATTATTAAATCTCTGCACCTCTACTGCAATGGTTAATGAACTAGAAGATAAAGGAATACAAAGAACCGCATTATGGCAAAGAGGTGTAGACACTGAAAACTTCAGACCAGATTTGAGAAGTGAAAAAATGAGAGACAAATTATTTGGGAAATATAAAGATAGCAATTCGCTATTAATATATGTAGGTCGATTATCAGCAGAAAAACAAATTGAGAGAATTAAACCAGTATTAGAAAATATACCCGGAGTATGTCTCGCTCTTGTAGGTGATGGTCCATATAGAGGACAGTTAGAAAAGATTTTTGAAAAAACAAGAACGAATTTTGTAGGGTATCTTTCTGGTGAAGAGCTTGCCAGTGCTTACGCATCTGGCGATATATTCTTATTCCCATCTAGCACAGAAACTCTTGGATTAGTATTGTTAGAGGCAATGGCTGCAGGGTGCCCAGTTGTTGGAGCTAATAAAGGAGGAATCCCAGATATTATCAATGATGGAATTAATGGCTGCTTATATGACCCTGACGAAAAAGATAATGGAGAAAAAAGTTTAATTGAAGCTACCAAAAAAATCTTAGTAGACACAAATAAAAAAGAAGCAATGCGAAAAGAAGCTAGAAAAGAAGCCGAAAAATGGGATTGGAACCAAGCTACTCTTCAATTACAGAAATACTATTCAGAAACCCTGAAAAATATTTTGTAAATTACTATGCACTAAGCCACATGAGGTGGTGTAGGATTAAAATATGTATTAATTGGAAGTATTAAAGTAGCAATATTTTGATTC
This sequence comes from Prochlorococcus sp. AG-676-M04, assembly GCA_003210895.1. Classification (GTDB taxonomy): domain Bacteria; phylum Cyanobacteriota; class Cyanobacteriia; order PCC-6307; family Cyanobiaceae; genus Prochlorococcus_A. The sequence continues at coordinate 55,043 of QCUB01000003.1, read as the reverse complement.
TTATCAGGCCTCTGTTTTTTTGGTAATCTTTTACCAAATGGCACTCTAATGACATTAGTGCCTTCTACAGAACTTACCTTTGAATTATTTCCTGAGAAATTACTAACAAAATTTGGCAGCTTTAAATTATTGATTGGTAGGTGTTTAACCTTACCAGATTTAAAATCTTTGCTCATAGCTTCAAATACCCCAAATAAATTTGATGCTTGATAATATTAATAAAAAAACCTAAAAAATTTCTATAAGAAAATGTTAAATTTTTTATTTAAACAGAGGATAACTAAAAAACAAGCAGAATGCTAGTCTTTTAAGCGCATTTTTTGTCCTCTATAGAATCTTGATTATTAACATTGCAAGAACAAATTAAGTTTCTGTCTCCATAAGCGTTATTAATCCTTGATACTGAAGACCAGAATTTATGTTCAAACCTATCTTTATATGGATATGCAGCCTTTTCTTTTGAATAAGGATAATTCCAATTATCGGCAATTAACTCTTTTATTGTATGAGGAGAGTTACTAATGACATTATTATTTCTCAGATCAAAATTATTTTCAATTTCTTCAATTTCTTCACTTATTAACAGCATAGCTTCACAAAATCTGTTTAACTCTGTCAAACTTTCACTCTCAGTTGGCTCGATCATTATAGTCTCAGGAACTGGCCAACTTATCGTTGGAGCATGAAAGGTATAATCTATTAATCTCTTAGCAATATCATTTACACTTAAACCAGTTTTTGACTTCAACTCTCTAAAATCGAGAATACATTCATGTGCAACAAAGTTATTTTCTCCTTTATATAAAATTTTAAATTTATTCTTTAAAGAATTAGCAATATAATTTGCTGACAATATTGCATGAGTACTAGCCTTTCTCAAACCACTTTGACCAGCCATCTTAATATACATCCAGCTTATCGGAAGAATACTTGCACTTCCATGCTGTGAAGAAGATACAGAATATCCAAATTGACTGGAAATATTATCTTTCAAAGAATGGGAAGGAAGAAAAGGACTTAAAATTTCTGATGTAGCAACTGGACCAACTCCAGGGCCACCTCCGCCATGAGGGATACAAAATGTTTTATGTAAATTCAAGTGACAAACATCGACGCCATACTCTCCAGGCTTACACAATCCAACCTGAGCATTTAAATTTGCTCCATCTAAATATACAAATGCACCAACTGAGTGAATCAAATCACATATTTGTCTAATATTTAATTCAAAAACTCCATGAGTTGAGGGATAAGTTAACATTAAAGCACCAATTTGATTATCAAACTCCTGGACCTTAATTAATAAATCCTCAAAAGAAATATTACCCTCAGAATCACATTTTATAGTTACAACATCAAACCCTGCCATAACCGCACTCGCAGGATTTGTTCCATGAGCACTTTGTGGAATTAAGCATTTTTTTCTTAATAAATCACCTTTTGAACCAAAATAAGAATTGATAGCCAATAAACCCGCAAACTCGCCTTGAGAGCCAGCATTAGGTTGAAAGGAAACTGACTTCAATCCAACCAGTTCACTTATCCATTTCTCAAGATCCTTTATTATTTGTGAATAACCCTTTGTTTGATTAGCGGGTGAAAAAGGGTGAATTGAGGATAAATTATCCCATGAAATTGGACTTAGTTCTGCCGCAGAATTCAATTTCATAGTACAACTTCCTAAAGGTATCATTCCATCAACAAGTGAAAAATCTTTCTCAGCAAGTTTAAAAATATACCTCATTAAATCAGTTTCACTTTGATAATTTTCAAATATATTTTGCTTCATCCATTCTTGATTTCTCAAAGGAATACTTTCCAGCTGAAAAAACTTATTAATTGTAATTTCCTTGAAATCTCTTGTTTTCCCAAGCGCATTTGCTATGAATTTTAAAATCTTATAGATTTCATTTTCATCAGTAAGCTCATCAAGAGAAATTCCAAATCCAGTAGATTCATCAATCCTTGATCCCAAAGGTAAAATTCTGAGGTTAAATCCATTTTTTAAAGCTTCATTATGAATCTTTTCAGATTCTTCACAATAAATATCAAAACTATCAAACCTATCACCCAGTGGAATTTTAAAGCCTAATTCACAAAGACAAGATTCTAAATATCTTCTAAATATCACTAACCTCTTAGCCATTTTTGTTAAGCCAGAAGAGCCATGATAAATCGCATAAAAAGAAGAAATTATTGCTAGCAAAGATTGGGCGGTACAAATATTACTAGTCGCCTTTTCTCTCCTGATATGTTGCTCTCTTGTTTGCAATGCCAATCTCAGGGATTTTTCTCCATTTTTAGAGAGAGTTTGACCTACGATTCGTCCTGGTATCAGTCTTTTATATTTTTCACTACATGCAAAAAATGCTGCATGAGGACCACCAAAACCCATTGGGACCCCAAATCTTTGCAAACTTCCTACAGCCACATCAACTCCAAATTGAGCTATTGGTTTTATTAAAACTTGGGCAAGAGGATCAATAATTGAAGCGACTATAATTTCTGCTTTATGAGCTTTAGAAATTAGGAATGTCGGATCAAACAATTGTCCGTTTTTGCCCGGTAGTTGTAGTAACATTCCAAAAACATTATCAATATTTTTTAAATTATTTTGATTAAAACGTTTTAAATTAATTCCTAAAGGATTTGCTCTTGTTAACAAGACATTAAAGGTATGATCATAAACATTTTCATCTACTAAAAAAACTTTAGAGGACTTATTTTTCCTTGAAGCAAAACTCATTGTCATTGCTTCGGCAGCAGCTGTACCTTCATCTAAAAGAGATGCATTGGCTACAGAAAATCCAGTTAATTCACAAATTAAAGTTTGAAAATTAAATAGCGCTTCTAATCTGCCTTGCGCAATTTCTGCTTGGTAAGGTGTGTATGCGGTGTACCATCTAGGATTTTCTAAAACATGCCTCTGGACGACTTTAGGAGTATGTGTTCCATAATATCCAAGTCCAATTAAGGATCTCATTTTATTATTTTTTTTAGATATTTCTTCTAATTCATTCAAAGCCTCAATTTCAGAACATCCTTTCGGCAAGACTTCTGAAAAATTATCTTTTATCTGTATATCTTCAGGAATTACTTGATTTATAAATTCATCAATCTCATTAAAACCAAGTTTTTGAAGCATTTTTTTCTCATCATCATCACTTAACCCAAGATGCCTAGCAATAAACAAATCTGAGTTTCTTGTAGGATTCATATTTAATTATTTTTCTTTAAAATAGCCGGTTTCTAGAAATTTGCTTTAATTTGGAACAACCTTTGATTTATATACATCTGATTTCATTAATTCGTCTAATGAAACATTTGATTCTGGTTTAATAATTACCAACCAACCATCACCAATTGGATCATTTTGCAATATTTCTGGATTATCAATAACACGTTCATTGACAAAAATAACTTCACCAGAAAAAGGGAGATAAACTTCTTCAACAGCCTTAACAGACTCTATTGTTCCAAATGTTTCTCCTTTTTTTAAATTACTGCCTTTCTCAACTAATTCAACAAATACAATATCCCCTAACTGATCAATAGCAAATTCACTTACACCAATTTTTAACAATCCATTTTCTTCTTTCACATATTCATGTGTATCTGCATATTTTAAGTAATTTGGAAACTTGTAAGACATAATTTTATGAAGAAATGAGAGATTCCTTTTTAATTAAATTTTCTTCTAATAATTCAAATAATAATTGAATTAAAGCAATTTTGATATGAGCCATGTGAGAACCACCTTGAACAAAAATATTAAATGGATCTCTTAGAGGCGCATCCGCAGAAAATTCACTTGTACTTCCCTCAATAAATGTCCCTCCTGACATTAATAATTTTGATTCATAACCATTCATTGGAGAGGGTATGACATTTAAAAAAGAATCTATAGGAGAAGAATTTTGAAAAGACTGACATACTTTTTTTATTAAATATGAATTATTTAATCTTACTGCTTGAATTATGTCTGATCTATATGACTTTGGTTCTGGCAAGACCATAAACTCAAGCTTTTTAAAAACTGCAGCTATTAAATCAGCACCCTTTAAAGATTCATGTACCATTTGAGGCGCTAAAAATAATCCTTGCAGAATTAATCTTCCAAAGCCAAAATTAATTCCTGCATTTGAACCTATTCCTGGAGCAGTTAATCTGCAGCAAGCCATTTCTACTAAATCTGAATCACCAGCAATATATCCCCCAGTAGGAACTATAGTCCCTCCCAAATTTTTAATTAGCGAGCCAGCAATTATATTTGCACCATTAGAAATTGGCTCACTATCTTCAACAAGCTCACCATAACAATTATCCACGAAACAAATACAACCAGGATTTAATGAATGCACTAAATGACAAATCTTTTTTATTTGATTATTACTTAATGATTTTCTCCAAGTGTAACCACAACTTTTTTGAATAAAGACTAATTTACATTTATTTTTTTTAAAAAAATCTGTAAGTTTATCCTCGAAAAAGTTGGTTTCTTCATCAAAACTCATTTGCTTATATTGAACACCTAAATCTAACAAAGAACCTTTTCCCTCTCCTCTTATTCCTATAACTTCCTCCAGAGTGTCGTAAGGACTTCCTGTTACAGATAACATTAAATCACCTGGCCTCAAAATCCCAAAAAGAACCGAACTAATAGCGTGCGTGCCACTGACGAATTGCATTCTAACGGCTGATTTTTCTGCCAGAAAAAATTTAGCAAATACATCATCAATCTTTTCTCTAGAGATATCGCCATATCCACTTCCCGTAGATTGGTTGAAGTGATTAGTTGAGACTTTCTCATCTTTAAAAATTTTCAGAATATTATTTAATTTTTTATAAATTTGATTTGATCTATTATTAAAAATATCTTTTAAATCATCTTCAGTAGATATAACCATTTCTTCAGCTAATCTGAAATTATAGTTTTTATTATTCATTATCAATCTCTTGCGTTTTTCGTGAAGCTATATCCCTTAGTTGGTTAAGAAAAGCATTAGGTCCTCCTCCATGAAAATAAGAGAGTTTTTTTGAAGTTTCATATAAATCTAGTAATTCTCCATCTAATTCTTCTGCTGTAAAATCTTTTATTCCAGCAATAACTTCTGCGAAACGTTCTCTTCTTAAGGGCTTAGTAACTTTATACGAATCCATAATTGTAACCTTACAAGATCTCCAAGGCCTATTTTGACAAAAATGATCTGAAAGAGCATCACTTAAAGCAGAAGCTTCCTCATCCTCTATATACCAATCAAAAGAGGATGGTAGAGGTTTCAATCCAGCAAATATTTCAAATAATTCTCCTGCTGACAAAGGGTTCCCAGAATCATTTTTTAATGGGAGAGCTGAATCCTCTAATGACCTCCACAATTCAGGATGACTTTTTTCCAATTGATCCCTGATTGATTCTATTCCTTGATCAAGAATCGTATTGACCTGTGCTAATGCAAGGAAAACTTCGGGACCAGGTGAAGATAACTTTCCATTTCTGAGATTTGAAATTTGAGAATTATGTACTCTTCCTAAATCAAGTATTTCAGATAGTAGAGGTAAAACCCTGTGAGACCAAGCATTTCTTTCATGCCAAAGATGAATCAAATGAGCCATTGCTCTTCGGCCCCTCAATAACTTATCGCGATATCCTAAGCTCACGGATAATTAAAATAATCAATAGTATAGTATGATAATATTACATATCGGCCTTTTTGAAAATAGTTTTCCAAATATTATGAAATCAGTTATCTTCCAAGAAACAGCTAAATTAAAAAAACCTGTACCTGCAGAAAAAGTTATAGAACTTTCAGATAAATTACTAGAACCATCAAGTCACTCTAAAAGATATCCTCCTAGATTACATAAAACATGGGGCACCATTGTTTTTATGATTGCTATCCATTTGCTTTCTCTTATTGCTCTACAACCACAATTCTGGAGTCTCCCAGCAATAGTATCGTTATTATTTTTCTACTGGTTAACAGCTTGTCTAGGGGTTACGCTTGGTTATCACAGATTACTCTCACATCGATCATTTATAGTCCCACGATGGCTAGAGAGATTTTTCGCTACTTGTGGAGCTATTAGTTGTCAGCATGGGCCAATAGATTGGGTTGGCTTACATAGACATCATCACTCCTTTTCAGATACAGAAGTTGACCATCACAATAGTAAAAAAGGATTTTGGTGGAGCCACATGGGTTGGATGTTTAAAGATGTTGAGGCGTTAAAAGCAGTACCTAAACTAAGTGCAGATTTAATTAAAGATCCATACTACAGATTTCTGAATAAATATTTCCTCTTTTTACAAATTCCTATTGGATTATGTCTTTATGCAATAGGTGAAAAATTGGGAGTTGGAGGATGGGCTCTAGTTCTCTGGGGAATACCTTTAAGACTAGTAGTCGTTTACCACATAACTTGGTTGGTCAATTCAGCGACACATTGTTGGGGAAAAGCTCCTTTCGACAGTGGTGATTCATCAAAAAACAATGCTTGGGTTGCAGCTCTAACATTTGGAGAAGGTTGGCATAATAATCATCATGCATTTCCTAATTCTGCTAGACAAGGTTTATTTAGAGGTCAAATTGATTTAACTTGGGAACATATTAAGATTCTTGCCAAATTAGGATTTGCAAAAAAAGTAAAATTGCCCTCTAGGTCTTATTATTAAAGACATAAATAAATATTTTTATGGCTAAAAGAGTAAAAGTCGTTTTAACAGAATCTATTGCCACTCTTGGTAGAGATGGTGACGTAGTAGAAGTAGCACCTGGTTATGCAAGGAATTTCTTATTACCATTTGGTAAAGCAGCTAATGTCACTCCTTCAATTCTGAAACAAATTGAGCGAAAAAGAGCAAAAGAAAAAATTGCCGCAGAAAAAGTAAAACAAGAAGCTATTGACTTTAAAACCGCATTAGCAACTATTGGTAGATTTACAATCAAGAAACAAGTTGGTGAAGATGGAGTCCTTTTTGGAACTGTTACTAATGGAGATGTTGCTGAAGCTATAGAGGCAGCTACTAAAAAAGATATTGATAGAAGAGACATAACTGTCCCGGATATTCATAATTTAGGTTCTTTCATTGCAAAGATAAAACTACATCAAGAAGTTAGTGCGGAGGTAAACATTGAAGTAACAAGTTAATAACTTTGTTGCATTATTTCGAAAAGTAGTCAGAGTATATATCTAAGTCTTCAAATATATGGTTTCAGTTCCTTTCCCAAATGGGTCTAATAAAAATTTTAAAAAAGACTTTAATAATGAAAACGCTGGTTTGGTACCTCCCCAGAATATTCAAGCAGAAGAAGCTGTTTTGGGTGGGATTTTGCTTGATCCAGATGCAATAGGAAGAATTGCAGATTTGATTAAGCCAGAAGCATTTTATATTAATGCTCATCAAGAGATTTATAAAACAGCCTTAATGTTACATACACAAGGCAAACCTACAGATCTAACCTCAATGAGCGCTTGGCTTGCTGATAATGGATCACTTGAAAAAATCGGAGGAAATCCTAAATTAGTAGAACTAGTAGAAAATGTTTCTTCCACAGCTTCAATAGAACAAGTTGCGAACTTAATTAGTGATAAATTCATCAGGAGACAACTAATCCGATCTGGGAATGAGGTTGTTCAACTAGGATTTGATCAAACACAAGAAACTAATGAGGTATTAGATAAAGCAGAACAGAAGATCTTTGAAATTAGTCAAGAAAAACCGACTAAAGGTCTTACCCAAGCAGCAGAAATTCTTACAAGTACTTTTAATGAAATAGAGTCCAGATCATTAGGAACATCTGTAGCTGGTATTCCGGTTAATTTTTATGACCTTGATGCAATGACTCAAGGCTTTCAAAGAAGTGATTTAATAATTGTGGCAGGAAGACCCTCAATGGGAAAGACTTCAATGGTTTTAAACCTTGCAAAGAATGTAGCTCAATCTCAGGATCTTCCTGTTTGTGTATTTAGCCTTGAGATGAGCAAAGAACAACTTACCTATAGATTGCTTTCTATGGAAGTAGGCATAGAAAGCGGCAGGTTAAGAACCGGAAGACTGCAACAAGATGAATGGCCTTTACTTGGAGAAGGAATAAACTCATTAGGACAACTTCCAATTTTTATTGATGATAAACCTAATTTAAGTGTTCTAGAAATGAGGTCCTTATGTAGAAGGTTAATAGCTGAGCAGAAAAAAGAACTTGGTTTAATAGTTATTGACTACTTGCAACTAATGGAGGGTACAACACCTGATAACAGAGTTCAAGAGCTATCTCGCATTACAAGAGGTCTCAAAAGTATGGCAAGAGAGTTAAAAGTACCAGTAGTAGCTTTATCTCAATTAAGTAGAGGAGTTGAATCAAGAACAAATAAAAGACCTATGTTAAGCGACCTTAGAGAATCTGGATCTATCGAACAAGATGCCGACTTAGTATTAATGATTTATAGAGATGAGTATTACAATCCAGAAACTGAGGATAGAGGAATAACTGAAATTATTGTCACGAAACACAGAAATGGTCCTGTTGGAACTGTTAAATTATTATTTGAACCCCAATTTACAAGATTTAGGAACTTAGCTAATTAATCATCAAGATTATGAAAGATCCACAATCCCCAAATGAATCATTTGACATTATTGTTATTGGAGGCGGACATGCAGGATGTGAAGCTGCAATTACGACAGCAAAATTAGGATTTTCCACCGCGTTATTTACAATAAATTTAGACAGAATTGCTTGGCAACCATGTAATCCTGCTGTAGGAGGACCAGCAAAAAGTCAATTGGTTCATGAAGTTGATGCTTTAGGAGGAATCATTGGGAAATTAGCAGATGAAACAGCAATACAAAAAAGAATTTTAAATGCGAGCAGGGGCCCTGCCGTTTGGGCCTTAAGAGCTCAAACAGACAAAAGAGAATATTCAAAGCGAATGATAGGAATACTCCAAAACACAGATAATCTTTCGTTAAAGGAGGCAATGATTACCGAATTAGTGATAAAAGAGGTAGAAACGTTTACCAAAAACTCTAAGAATACGATAAAGCAAATAAAAGGTGTGAAAACTTTTTTTGGAACACACTATTCTGCAAAATCAATAATAATAACTGCAGGAACTTTTTTGGAAGGAAGAATCTGGATAGGTAATAAATCTATGTCTGCAGGGAGATCTGGAGAGCAAGCTGCACAAGGTTTAACTCAAAGCTTACATAGTCTTGGAATAAAAACTGAGAGATTAAAAACTGGAACTCCTGCAAGAGTAGATAAGAAAAGTATTTTTTTTGATGAATTAGATATTCAACCAAGTACAGCTGCAGATAAATATTTTTCCTTTGATCCAAATATTCAAAATCATATGCCCCAAGTTAGTTGTCACATAACAAGAACAACTTTAAAAACTCATGAATTAATTCGTAATAATTTGCATTTAACCCCAATCTATGGAGGATTTATAGATAGTAAAGGACCTAGATATTGCCCTTCAATCGAAGACAAAATTGTAAAATTTGCAGATAAAAATTCACATCAAATTTTCTTAGAACCAGAAGGGATAAATACGCCTGAAATATATGTACAAGGATTTTCTACTGGATTACCAGAAAATATTCAATTAGAACTTTTAAGGACATTACCAGGATTAAATAAATGTAAAATGCTCAGGCCTGCTTATGCTGTTGAATATGAATACATCCCCGCGACGCAACTTAAGTCATCATTAGAAACAATTGAGATAGAAAATTTATTTAGTGCTGGACAAATCAATGGAACAACTGGCTATGAAGAAGCTGCTGCTCAAGGATTAGTTGCAGGAATAAATGCAACTAGAAAACTAAATATGAAAGATCCAATAATCTTTTCAAGAGAAAGCAGCTATATAGGTACTATGATTAATGACTTAATAACAAGAGATCTTAAAGAACCATATAGAGTTCTTACAAGTAGAAGTGAATATAGACTTACTTTACGAGGAGATAATGCAGACAGAAGATTAACTCCTTTAGGTTTTGAAATAGGCTTAATAGATGAAAGAAGATGGTTGGCTCATAAAGAAAAAATGAAATCACTTAAAGAAGAAAATTCAAGATTAGAAAATACACGTTTAAAATGTACTGATGAAATCGCTAAAAAAATAGAGTTAGATAGTGGATCAAAAATTAAAGGATCGACGACATTAAAAGAACTTTTAAAAAGACCAAATCTTCACTATTCTGATTTTATAAAATATGATTTAGTTGACAAAAATCTTCCAATAGCAGTGATTGAGGGAGTTGAAATAGATATCAAATATGAAGGGTACCTTAAAAGACAAAAAAATAATATTGATCAGATAAATCGTCAAAGTCTCAAATCACTGCCAACAGAAATTAATTATGATCAAATAGATACTTTATCTTTAGAGGCCCGCGAAAATTTAAATAAAATAAAACCTACTAATTTTGGTGATGCATCCCAAATACCAGGAGTCAGTAAAGCTGATTTAACAGCATTACTAGTTTGGCTCAAAATAAAGGAACTAAAAAAAGAGAAGACAAATAGTTTTGTTGAAAAAAAAGTTATCATCTTAAAAGATATCGGTAACAGTACTGAATAATAAACTCTTCAACTCACCAAAAATTCTATGGGAAGAGAAAGCTTCTACTTTTTTAGTTGCAAATTCTTTACCCAAAATATCTGGAGCATGGAAATTAATGTTACTAGGGGATGGCAGTCCAACAAGACATTTACAACTTTTAACTAATCACGAAACAAAAATCAAATTAATATCTATGCAGATAGATCCTTTATTTAATAAAGAAGGGCCAAGAGAAATTAATCAATTAAAAGAACCTTTAATCAGAAGGCAAGTTTGGATTAGAAATCAAAACAAAAATCTTGCATGGGCTGAAAGTTGGTGGAATTCAGAACAAGTCAGTGAAAATTTAAAGGCGAAAGAAGAACCAATTTGGAAAAACTTAACTCAAGATAGATCAGAATTATTTAGAGAAGTGGATAGCATTTCAATAGTTAATTCAAATTGGTTAGAGGAAAAATTTTCTTTTGAAGGACCATTTTGGTCAAGAAATTATAGATTTTTTCGCAATAAAAAACCTTTAACCATTATTCGGGAGGTTTTCAACCCTTGTTTAGAAACTTGGTTAGGTCCATCAGGAATTCACAATTTTTCTAATCTATATTCTTCTTCTTCTTGACCTTGGAATAATTCTTCCATTATTGAAACCGCTTTTTGGATTCTCTGGATTTAAATTAATCTCATTTATTTTTTCCGAAGATCTTTGCCATTTATCAACTTTTAAATCTGAATCATCAGGCCATTCATCATAAGAATTTGATTTCCCATAAGGCAACTGTTTTTGGACATCTAACTTAAGATTTTTAGGTTGCCTTAAAGATAAGGCTTCTAAAGGACGTTTGGAGAATGTTTTCTCAGCATCAACAAAACTAGATTCCCTTGAAAAGTATTTAATATCTTGTGCCTCCTCATAACTATTTTCCATTTCAGACCAATCATCATCCTCTTCTTCATCAAAAAACATATCCATTTTATCTGATACCCACCTTCCGACATTTTTAACATTTCTGCGAGATATTTGTTGAAAATCAGTGTTTCTTTTTTTACCAGGCCTTGCTCCTGATACTCCATCAACAAATTGTCTACCTGTTTCAAAAATTTTATCAACTTGTTTATCAAGTTTTGTTCTGTCAAAATTATTTCTAAAGTTTCTAGGTCTGCGAGAATCCATAAATTATCTTTGTTTTAAATAACAAGTTACAACAACATCATAAGAAATTCTAAATAAATAAACATAATCACATTTTTGAATTTTCAATCAAACAAAATCAAACAGTTTTTATTCCAAGATCCATTAAAAAACAAATTACAACATTTCTTACAAGCTATATTCTTAATTCTTCTTCTATACACATATTTCTCCCCACAATTTAAACATTTTCCTGTATATTTTAATGCCATTCTTTCAACTGGAAAATCATGTCTAATACTTATCTGAAAACTATTTTCTGCTTTATTAATTTCATTCATTTTGTTTAAAAAATTTGGACCATGTATCTCCTTAATATTCAAAATCCTGTCTACCCATGCATGAATCATTTCATGACATAAGGTACTGTAGATTTCACTGGACGATAATTTACTTAAAATTGGCTTTGATAAAATAATTTCAGAATCAATGACCCCTTTTAATTGTTTACGCTTATAAAAACCTGCAGTTGTCTTTAATTTGTTATCACTCCATCTAACTTTTACTAAAGGTTCTTTATTAATTGTTAAAGATTGATCAAAAAATCGCCTATTAAACTTATGAAATACTGGTAAAAGAGGAATTAGAGACATTATCAATTAAATTTAGTATTATTTTGACAAAAAAAGTCATCAAAGACGATTTATTTTCTTAAAATTAAAGAAAACTAATTACAAAATGGATGCATTACTAGTTAAAGATATTGGTGTAAAAGCTTTATTGGTTGGTGGAGCAGTGCTTGTTTCTTTTTGGACCTTCAATGCTGTTAAACTTGTTATAAGCGCTAGAGGAATTAATCCATTAGTTCGGAAATTTTTTGATCAAGTAGCAGCAGGTAGAATTGACGCTGCATATGGACTAACTACTAAAACTTATAAAACACATGTAAAACGTCAAGACTTCTTGAAATTTTTAGCTGGCTTAAATTTAAATAAGTATAGAAATCTAAAGTCAGGTAGACCAAGAGTTCAAGAAGATCAAATCATAATTACTTTAAATTTAAAATCTGAGGATAAGAAAGATGAGCTTCCCTTAGATTTTACTTTTTCAAAAAGTGATAAAGATTGGAAGATAGACAGAATAGCTAAAGTAAATTAGGAAAGGTTCAAAAACTTGTGAAACATGAAGAACTTCGGAAAGAAGAAATAATAAAAAAATTAGAATTACACCCAAGCAGACTAGATAAAGAAAAAATCATTTTTGAAGCAATGGAAAATGGCCTGAATGATTTTTTTGAGGGAATAACTATGGCCTTAGATCCTTTAGTAACTTTTGGTGTAAAGCAAGTACCTGAAAAAAAAGAAGAGACATCTGGTCAAGGATGTAAATGGAGTATTTTTAAAGTATTAACAAATCAATTAATCAAAAGAGAACTTACTGGGCATGCAGCTAGAGATGCGATCAATTTAGTTATGAAATCTGCAACTAAAGAACAATGGAACGGATTTTATAGACGAGTATTGATTAAAGATCTTCGTTGTGGAGTTTCTGAAAAAACAATAAACAAAGTTGCAAAAAAATTTCCAAAGTATGCTATACCTATCTTCTCATGTCCCCTTGCACATGACAGCGCAAACCATGAAAAGAAAATGATAGGGAAGAAACAAATTGAGATTAAATTAGACGGAGTCAGAGTATTAACAATTATTAGAAAAAATAAAGTAGAAATGTTTTCTCGAAACGGAAAACAATTTAATAACTTTGGTCATATCATTACAGAAATAGAAAAAGTATTAGAGAAACATCCTGCCCCCTACGATTTAGTCTTAGACGGTGAAGTAATGAGTGCTAATTTTCAAGACCTAATGAAGCAAGTACATAGAAAAGATGGCAAACAATCCAAAGATGCAGTTTTACACTTATTTGATTTATGTCCAATTAAAAATTTCAAGAAGGGTTTATGGGAAAAAGATCAAACTACTAGAAGTATGTTGGTAAAAGATTGGGTAGCAAAAAATGCAACTCTTTTAAAACATGTCCAAACACTTGAATGGGAAAATGTGGATTTAGATACTCCTGAAGGACAAAGTAGATTTGTAGAACTTAACAAATCAGCGGTAGAGGGAGGATATGAAGGCGTGATGATTAAAAATCCTCATGGGTGGTATGAATGCAAAAGAACACATAATTGGTTAAAAGCAAAACCATTCATAGAAGTTACCTTAAGAGTTGTAGCAATAGAAGAAGGGACAGGTAGAAACGAAGGCAGACTTGGAGCAATCCTGGTTGAAGGTAAAGATGATCAATATAATTATCGTCTTAATTGCGGGAGTGGATTTAGTGATTCTCAACGTGAAGAATATTGGAGTAGAAAAGATAAACTAATCGGCCAATTGGTAGAAATCAGAGCTGATGCAAGAACTCAATCTCAAGATGCTGAAACATTCAGTCTTAGGTTCCCAAGATTCAAGTGCTTTAGAGGTTTTGAACCAGGTGAAAAAATATAATTTTAAGGTAATTCGTTTCATAGAAGTCAATATTTAAGCTAGCAGTAGAATATGAAAAACTAAAAAAGTAGATAATGAAATACACTATTAATGATTAATAAATTACTACCTAGGGATATTGATTTTATGGATAACAAAAATCTTTTCAAATATATTAAAACCCCTTGCGGTCAGGCAAAATATATAGAATTACAATCTAATAAAAGTTTGCTTGGAAAATTAAGACTTTTTTGGTTTGTAATTATTGCTTCTATAAGAGATTGGAATATTAGAGATTAATTTCTTTTGACTCATTAATATATTCTTTAGCATACTTTGCTGAAAAATAAACAACCATCAAAGTAGAAACCACACTTATAATTGTTATAAATAAATTATTTGTTGGCTGTAAATTTTTTAAATCCTGCAAACTTTTTGCCAAGCTCCCTATAGAACAATAAAGGAATGTTCCAGGAATGATTCCTAAAAGACCAAGAGCAAAGTTTCTAAATTTAATATTATTTAACCCATAAAAATAATTAAGAATACTAAAAGGAAAGAGAGGAGAAAGTCGCGCTAAAAGGATTAATTTGAGACCACCTTTCTGCACTACTTGTTCCATAAGACTTAATCTGGGGAAACGATTAATAACTTTTTTAAGCTTTATTGATAAAAAACTTTTTGAAATAAAGAATGCTACTGAAGCTCCAATAACTGCAGCAAAAAAAACTATTATTGAACCTAAATAAGAACCATATAAAAAACCAGATAATAAAGATAACCAAGAGGCAGGAAGAATTAATAAAACAATTAAAATATATAAAAGGATAAACGCAAAAATCCCAATATTTGTATTAAAAAAATAGGCTATGTCATAGATATTTTCAAAAAAAGAATTCATATCATTTTAATAATTTAAGTTTTTTATTTATTCTTTCCGATTGCAAATTTCCTTCTTTCAACTTGGCAAAACATTCCTCAACAATATCTTTAGGAGCTTTGTCTATAAAGTTTTTGTTAGATATTCTTTTATTTAATGTTTCTATATCAGAATTAACTTTTTGCAGGTCCTTAGTAAGTCTATCCTTTAAAGCTTCTAGATTTACAAAATCATTAAAGGGTAAATAAACTTCTATATCACCAATAATTCCAGAAAAAGACTTAGCAAAATCGTTTTTATCGATATCCTTAGATTTACAAATAAAAACTTCAGATGACTTAGTAAAAGTTTTAATATCAACTATTAAAGTTTTCAAAAAGTTAGTTAATTGAACATTATCTGAAATCAAGTAAATAGGAACCAGTTGAGATGGCTTAAGTCCTAACTCAACCCTAAGATTTCTAATCAATCTAATTATTTCAAAGAGCTCTTGAAAGGATTTATCTATTTGAGAATTTATATATTTTTTTTCTAATACAGGCCATTTCTGAAGAGATAATAAAATTTGTTCAGGTTTTTTTTGCAATTTATGCCAAAGTTCTTCAGTGATATGTGGCATAAAGGGATGCATCATAACCAACACATCAGTTAGTACTTTGATTAATATTTTTTCAGATAATTTTCTGTTGTGGGATTCTTTATTATTAAATTTTTGTTTTGCAAATTCAACATACCAATCACAAAAGTCATTCCATGCAAATTCATATAATAATTTTGCAGATTCGCCTAATTTATATTCAATTAAAAGATTAGATACTTTTGTATTCAACTGATTTAATTTCGATAAAATCCACTTATCAGATAATTCTAAATATTTTTCATCACTCTCATTTAAAGAATAATTTTCAGAAAAAGTTTTATTTATTAAAACAAATTTAGTAGCATTCCAAAGTTTATTTGCAAAATTCCTTGATGCTTCAACTGTTGAAGAAGTATTTTCTTTCCTATCAAAATCAAGCCTTATATCCTGACCAGCGCCAGCGACTTCACGAAGTAAAGCAAATCGCAAAGCATCAGAACCATATTTATCAATCAACAGTAAAGGATCAATTCCGTTACCTGAACTTTTACTCATTTTTTTATTATTTTCATCTCGAACTAAACCATGAATATAAACATCTGTGAATGGAATATTATTCGTAAAAGTTTTCCCCATCATTGTCATTCTTGCTACCCAAAAGAAAATAATATCGAAACCAGTAACTAAAACACTATTTGGATACCATTTTTTAAAATCTGCATCATTGGTATTAGGCCACCCCAATGTAGAAAAAGGCCATAAACCACTTGAAAACCAAGTGTCTAAAACATCCTTATCACGAATAAGTTGCAAATTAGACCCAAATTCTTTAGTAGCTTTGCTTAATGCTTCTTTCTCATTTCTGGCAACAACATATGGAGTATTTTGATCTATTGAGTCTTCTGATTGTTTTAATACATACCATGCAGGAATTTGATGTCCCCACCATAATTGTCTACTAATACACCAATCATTGATATTATCTAACCAATCTTTATAAACTTTCTCCCAACGCTGAGGAATAAAGGTAGGTTTTTTAGAATCAAGTTCTTTTAGACAACTTGAAGAAATATTTTCCATTTTCAAAAACCACTGGGTTGACAATAATGGCTCAATTGGCACTTTTCCTCTATCAGAAAAAGGTACTGTATTTTTATAGTTTTCTATTTTAGTTAATAAACCTAAAGTATCTAATTCCTTTATGATTTGTTTTCTAGCATCAAATCTATCTAAATCCTGAAACTTTCCTGCATTAATATTAAGAGTTCCATCTTTATTCATTATATTGATTTGCTTTAAATTATTCCTTTTGCCGATAGCAAAATCATTAGGATCATGAGCCGGGGTAACCTTTACACAACCTGTACCAAAATCCTTATCAACATGTATATCAGAAATAACAGGTATTTCTCTATCAACAAAAGGTACTTTCACTTTTTTATCTATATATTTTTTATATCTTTCATCGTTTGGATTTACAGCTAAAGCGGTATCTCCCAATAAGGTTTCAGGTCGAGTTGTTGCGACCTCTAAATATTCATCTAAGATTTGACCCTGATCCGAAATTAGTGGGTATTTAAAATGCCATAAGTATCCATTAACCTCCTGCATTTCAACTTCAAGATCACTAACTGCTGATTGAGATGCCGGACACCAATTAACTAAATATTCGCCTCTATAAATTAGTTTATTCTCATGCAAAATATTAAATGCTTCAACAACTGCTTCATTCAATTTTTCATCTAAAGTAAATCGTTCCCTTTCCCAGTCAACGGAATACCCAATCCTCTTTAATTGGGATATTATTTTACCCCCACTTTGCTCTTTCCAAATCCAGGCTCTTTTTAAAAATTCTTCTCTTCCAATATCTTCGCTATTTTTACCCTCAGTTTTTAATTGTTTTTCAAGAATAGTTTGAACGGCTATTGAAGCATGATCAGTGCCAGGTAAGCACAAAACATTTTTACCAAGAAGTCTTTGAAAACGAATAATCACGTCTATTAATGCAGTATTGAAAGCATGGCCCATATGCAAAGACCCTGTCACATTTGGAGGCGGAATAACTATACAGAAAGGATCCCCTTTATCATTAGGATTAGGACTAAATGCTCTTAAACTATCCCATTGCTTTTGCCATTTTTGTTCTACCTGTGAAGGCAAATAATTATTTAATGTAAGTTCATCATTCGACTCATTCATTTGCAATAGTTATTTCATTAGCTTTTTACTTATTTTATATTGATAGAAGCAAATAATTTAAAAAAATATCAGTTTGCAAAATATATGTAAAACTACAAGAGTTTAAAACCAGAACCGCATGCACACCTTTTGGCATTTTTAGGAGTTGATATAAGAAAACCCCCACCACTTAAATCACTGTAATAATCAAGTTTTAAATCTTTTAACAAAGAAAACTTTTTAGTATCAGCATATAAAGTTATGCCTTCAGTTCTGGATATGGGAGATCCATTACATATACCTGGTTTTAATTTAATATGTATCCATTCTTCTGAGCCTATATCATCTTTGATTAAATCAATAAACATTTCACCAGGCGATCCGCCAAAGGATGCTTGCCTTGAAAGCTCTGATGCTGCAGTTTGACTGATTGAAAGATTAACGATCTCAGTCATTGTTATAAAAATAAAATGGGCGATCCAGGGTTCGAACCAGGGACATCCTGCTTGTAAGGCAGGCGCTCTACCGCTGAGCTAATCGCCCTATAATGATCCATTCTAGTAGATGATGTTGAAAATTTTATACTAAGTATTTAAATATTTCATGATTTAGGCAAAATTGAATAAATAAGATACATTTTTATGAACTTAAAAAATGGATATAACAATCAGAAAGATAGTGATCTAAGAACTTTAGAGAGTTTCAAGATTTTAATATCAAATATTAAATATTTAAAAGATAAAACTTATGGCTGCCCATGGCAAAAAATGCAGTCACATAGATCCTTAATCCCATTTTTAAATGAAGAAAGTAGTGAATTTATTGATGCAATATATGAAAAAAACGCGAATAATATTTGTGAAGAATTAGGAGATCTCTTATTACAAATAATGCTTCATGCGGAAATTGGCTTTGAAGAAAAACAATTTGAATTAAAGGATGTTATTGAAAATTTAAATAAAAAAATTATTAATAGACATCCGTATATTTTTAAAAAAAAAGAAAAAGTATCTTTAAAAAGGTCACAAGAAATTTGGGAAAATATTAAAATTTCAGAAAATAAGACTTTCTATAAGAAATCATCAATTAGTAGACAATTGAATTCAAAAATAAAAAGTTTACCTGCAACTATAGGATCAAACCAGATTACCAATACTGTTAAAGAATACGGTTTTAAGTGGGAAAGTAGTAAAAAGATTTTTGATAAATTAGATGAAGAAATATGCGAATTAAAAGAGGCAATAAAAAGCAAAAAGGCACATGATATAAAAGATGAATTTGGAGATGTTTACTTTACTTTGATAAGTCTTTCAAACTTTCTAAAAATAAATCCAGAATCATCTCTTCAAAAAACTAATAAAAAATTTTTAGACAGATTTGCAATAATTGAAGATCAGGTAGGAGATAATATTAAAAAACAAAACCCAGAAGATTTCCAGCAGCTTTGGGAAGTTGCTAAAAAAATACTAATGAGAGAAGAATTGAAAAAAAAATGAAAGATATGCCAACTTGGATAGATGAGTACCACAAAGGCTCAAGATTTGGGCTCAATGGGAAAGTATTACTTAAAAAAAATTCTAAATATCAAGAAATCCTCATTCTTGAGAATGATTTTTATGGTAAAGCTTTAATGTTAGATGGATGTTGGATGACGTCATTGAGAGACGAGAAATATTATCATGAATGTCTTGTTCATCCAGCGTTAACTAGCATTGATAAGAAATCTCACGTACTGATTATTGGAGGGGGTGATGGTGGCACTGCAAGAGAATGCTTAAAATACTCTCAAGTTGCAAAAATTGATTTGGTAGAAATTGATGAAGAAGTCATAAAAGTATCTAAAACATTTTTACAAGAAATTGGAGGTGAAGCGTGGAGTGATAAAAGATTAGCTATACATATTGATGATGGAGTTAAATGGGTAGAAAAAACTAAAGATAATTTTTATGATGTTATTTTTATAGATTGTTCAGATCCATCAGAATTTTCTAATTTATTATTTACAGATTCCTTTTATAAAGAATGTAAAAGAATACTTACGAAAAAGGGGATATTAGCGACTCAAAGTGAATCGCCTGAATCATTCAAAAATATTCATATTCATATTTTGAAATCACTCAATAGAATATTCAAATTATCTGAAACTATGTATTCATTTGTACCCATATATCCAAGTGGGATTTGGAGTTGGACATTTGCTTCAGAAGAAGAATTAAATTTATCAAAAGTCAATTACAAAGAAGTTATGAAAATAGAAAAGGGTTGTGATATTTGGAATTTAAATTTTCAAAATGCTGCATTCAAAATGATGCCAAATAAAATTGTAAAAGAACTCAATTCGTAAAGATGATCAATAAAAATTTGTTTGATAACGAAAGTGTAATTTTTATGGGTGCTAAAAGAAATCCGGATGATTGTTCAATTGGAATATTTGGAGTCAATTATGATGGTACATGCTCTTATAAGTCAGGGACTAGATTTGGTCCAAATGCCATAAGGGTAGTAAGCACATGCTTAGAGACATTTTGTCCAAGATTAGGAAAAGATTTAGAAGATTTTAATTATGTTGATTTTGGTTCACTAGAAATAGATAAAAATAACTCAAAGTCTGTCATTAAAGCAGTCAAATCAGCAACAGATTTCATTATGAGTAGAAAGCTTACTCCCATTATGCTTGGAGGTGAGCACTCTATTACTAGTGGTGCTATTGAGGCGTTAGTAAATAAATACCCAGATCTGATTTTAATTCAACTAGATGCTCATGCAGATCTAAGAACCTCATATATGGGGAATGAACGTAGTCATGCTTGTGCAATGCAACGATGCTTAGATGTCTTACCTGAAAAAAAAATTTTGCAAGTCGGAATAAGAAGTGGTACTAAAGAAGAGTTTAAATTTATGAGTCAACAAAAGCAATTAGTAAAATTCTTGCCAGGAGGAAATGCTCAAGAATTTAAAAAAGCCCTTCTTCCTTACTCTAATTCGCCAATATATTTAACAATAGATTTGGATTGGTTTGATCCAAGTTTATTACCTGGTACGGGAACTCCAGAACCAGGAGGTTTTTTTTGGAATGACTTTGAAGTAATTCTTGAAACTCTAAAAGACTTTAGAATTGTCGCTTCAGATATTGTGGAATTATCTCCAGAAATTGATAATAGCGGAGTTAGTAGTATAGTTGCCGCAAAAGTACTGAGAAGCTTAATTATGTCAGTACAAAATATGCAATAAAAAATTTCTAAACTAGAGTATGAAAAGCTAAATAACTCATTAAACGTTTCATGGATTTGCTTAAAAGTCCACTTTATTCAAAATATATTGAGTCAAATGCAAAGTTAGTCAATTTTGCAGGTTGGGAAATGCCAATATCCTTTTCGGGATTAATAAACGAACATGAATCAGTAAGAACATCAGCAGGATTCTTTGATATTTCCCACATGGGTGTAATTTCTCTAAGAGGAATTAATCCAAAAGAATATATTCAAAAATTTTTTCCTACTAATTTATATTCCTTTTCAGAAGGACAAGGGCTTTATACATTAATGCTTAATGAAAAGGGAGGAATAATAGATGACCTAATAATTTATGACCTTGGTCAACAAGAAGAGGATATCTCAGAAATTTTTTTAATAGTAAATGCGAGCAGATACCAAATTGATTTTTCTTGGATTAAAAATAATTTAAATACCAATAATATTTCAATATCAAATGCTAAAAAAGATAATGTCCTCTTTGCACTACAAGGCAAAAATTCCTTTAAATTATTCGAAGAATGGATTAAATCATCGATTTCATATATCCCTTACTTTGGTTGTGAATATAAAATCTTTAAACATATTTCGTCCAAAGAAAAGATTTTCTTTTCGAAAACGGGCTATACAGGTGAAAACGGTTTAGAAATCCTATTATCCGCAAAAGCAGCAATTAATTTATGGGATTTCTTAGTTTCAAAAAATATTAAGCCTTGTGGTTTAGGTGCTAGAGATACCTTAAGACTTGAAGCAGGAATGCACTTATATGGTCAAGATTTAGATGAAACAACTACACCATATGAAGCAGGATTAGGTTGGCTAGTACATTTAGAAAATAATCATGACTTTTTTGGAAGAGAGTTTCTTGAAAAACAATCAAAATTTGGTATTAATAAAAAGTTAGTTGGTCTAAATATTGAAGGGAGAGCTATTGGAAGAAAAGGATGCGAAGTATTTAAAGATGGAGAAAATATTGGAACTATAACTAGCGGTAGTTGGTCCCCTACTAAGCAAAAGGCAATAGCTTTTGCTTATATTCAAAATTCTTACGCTACTTTAAATAATGTTGTTGAAATTTTAATCAGAGGTAAAACATTCAAAGGGACCATAACGAAAAGAGCTTTTTATAAAAAAGATATTTAACTAAATTTACCCTTGAAGAATTATTATTGTTAATTATTGCTCAATAAGTCATTTCTAGATGCGAAACAAAATTTGTGAAGAACTCAATAAGTCAGATATTGGGAAAGTAGTTAATTTATGTGGATGGGTTGATCGAAGAAGAGATCATGGTGGAGTAATTTTTATAGATTTGCGTGATCATAGTGGATTTATGCAAATTACTATTAATCCTGAAGATGGTGAGACTCTTTTTAAACAGGCTGAGATTTTAAGAAATGAAACTGTGATAATGGTTAATGGAATTGTTAATGAAAGGCCAAAGGATTCGATAAATAAAAATATTCTCACTGGAGAGTTAGAACTAAAAGTTAAAGATCTAAAAATTCTTAATCAAATAAAAAATAATTTACCATTTCCTATCTCAGTACATGATTATGAAAATACAAAAGAAGAACTTAGACTAAAATATAGATATTTAGATCTAAGAAGAGGAAAATTACTCAAAAATTTAAAAACAAGGCATAAAATTATTAAAGCACTAAGAGAATATCTTGATAATTCTGGATTTACAGAGGTCGAAACACCATTACTGACAAAATCGACTCCAGAAGGAGCTAGAGATTTTTTAGTTCCAGCTAGGCTTTCAAACGGTGAGTTTTTTGCTTTACCACAATCTCCACAATTATTTAAACAACTTTTAATGGTAGGAGGTTTAGACAAGTACTATCAAATCGCAAAATGTTTCCGTGATGAAGATCTAAGAGCTGATAGACAACCAGAATTTACTCAGCTTGATATTGAAATGAGTTTTATAAGTGAAGAAGAAATCATTTCTTTTAATGAAAAACTAATAAAAAATGTATGGAAAAATGTACTAAATATAAACTTCAATGAGGAGTTTCCAAGAATGACTTGGCAGGAGGCCATGGAAAACTATGGAACAGACAGACCAGATACAAGATATGAAATGTTACTTAAAAATTTAGGTGGGATACTTGGCAATATTGGTTTTAACATTTTCACTAAAGCAATTCAGAATGGCGGAGCAATAAAATCCATAACTATTAAAGATGGCAACACAAGTATTAGTAACGTTCGAATCAAACCTGGAGGAGATATCTTTAAAGTTGCCCAAGATGCAGGAGCTGGAGGTTTAGCATTCATAAGAGTTAAAGGAGATGAACTTGAAACAATTGGGGCAATAAAAAATAATTTAAATAAAGATCATATCTCTAATATTTTAAAAATAACAGAAGCAAAAGATGGGGACTTAATTCTTTTAGGGGCTGGAAATACTCAAATTGTAAATCAATCATTAGATAGAGTCAGGCAATATATTGCAAAAGATTTAAAGCTAATAGAGAAGGATAAATGGAACTTTTTATGGGTCACAGATTTCCCTATGTTTGAAATGAATGAAGAAGAAAAAAGATTTGAAGCTTTACACCATCCGTTTTGTTCTCCTAAAAATATTAAGCTTGAAGATTCAAAAGAATTAAAAGAAAAAATAGAGAGCTCTACAGCACATGCTTATGACTTAGTACTAAATGGATTAGAATTAGGAGGTGGTTCTCTGCGTATCCATCAAGCTGAAATGCAAAGAAAAGTTCTTAGAACAGTTGGATTAACAGATAATCAAATTAATGAAAAATTTGGTTTTTTAATTGAAGCTCTCGAAATGGGTGCTCCACCTCATGGGGGAATAGCATTTGGGGTAGATCGGATAACAATGCTTATTTTGGGGGAAGATTCAATTAGGGAAACAATCGCTTTTCCAAAAAATCAACAAGCAAAATGTCTTCTTACAAATGCACCTTCAAATGTCTCCAAATCCCAATTAAAAGAATTAGATATTGAAATAACAATTGATGAATAAACTATTTATGGATGATCAATAAATTTTTTGTTTAAATAAAATATAAGGAGGTTGTGCTTAATTAAAAATATTGCATGTCAAAATTTGTTTTTGTTACTGGAGGAGTTGTTTCTAGCATAGGTAAAGGTATTGTTGCCGCAAGCTTAGGAAGATTATTAAAATCAAGAGGGTATAGCGTTTCAATACTTAAACTAGATCCCTATCTAAATGTTGACCCAGGAACAATGAGCCCGTTTCAACATGGCGAAGTTTTCGTTACCGAAGATGGAGCTGAAACAGATTTAGATTTAGGTCACTATGAGAGATTTACTGACACTGCAATGACTCGTTTAAATAGTGTCACTACAGGATCCATCTACCAAGCAGTCATTAATAAAGAAAGAAGAGGGAGTTACAACGGAGGTACAGTTCAAGTTATTCCTCACATCACAAGAGAAATAAGAGAAAGGATTCATAGAGTAGCAGCTAACAGCAATGCTGATATCGTCATAACTGAGATTGGTGGAACAGTAGGAGATATTGAATCTCTACCTTTTTTAGAGGCAATCAGAGAATTTAAAAATGATGTTAATAAAAATGATGTCGCTTATATTCACGTAACTTTACTTCCTTATATCAAAACATCTGGTGAGATAAAAACTAAACCTACTCAACATTCTGTTAAGGAGTTAAGATCCATTGGTATACAACCAGATTTACTTGTATGCAGAAGTGATAAAGAAATTAATGAAGGGCTAAAAAGAAAACTCAGTGGTTTCTGCGGAGTTAATCTTAATTGTGTAATTGAAGCATTAGATGCTGATAGTATTTATTCAGTTCCTCTTTCTTTAAAGAATGAAGGTTTATGTAAAGAGACTTTAAATTGTCTAGAACTCGAAGATAAAGAATGTGATTTAGAGAATTGGGAAAAAATAATTCATAATCTTAGAAATCCTGGTAACCCTATAAAGGTTGCTTTAGTTGGAAAATATATAGAACTTGGTGATGCATATCTTTCAGTAGTGGAGGCATTAAGGCATGCTTGCATTGAACAAAAAGCTTTATTAGATTTGTATTGGGTAAGTGCTGAAATGATCGAAGAGAAATCAGCCGAAGAGTATTTAAATGATGTTGATGCAATTGTAGTTCCAGGAGGATTTGGAAATAGAGGAGTGAATGGAAAAATTGAAGCAATAAAATTTGCAAGAGAAAATAAGATTCCTTTCCTGGGTTTATGTTTAGGTATGCAATGCGCAGTAATAGAATGGGCAAGAAATCTAGCCCAATTACCTGATGCATCTAGCTCAGAATTAAATCCAGATTCCCAAAACCCGGTTATTCATTTATTACCTGAACAAGAAGACATTGTTGATCTTGGAGGGACTATGAGATTAGGAGTTTATCCTTGTAGACTTCAAAAAAATACAACTGGTAAAGAGTTGTATAACGAAGATGTTATATATGAGAGGCATCGACATAGATATGAATTTAATAATTACTACAAACAAAGTTTTTTAGATTCTGGATACAAAATCAGTGGCACATCACCAGATGGAAGATTAGTAGAATTAATTGAATTAGTTGATCATCCATATTTTTTAGCATGCCAATACCATCCTGAATTCTTATCAAGGCCAGGGAAGCCACATCCATTATTTAAAGGGTTGATCAAAGCATCGCAGGAAAAATTAGAGCAATCAAATTAATATTATTTATTTTTCTTGAATGAAATAATGACAAATTTCTTACCATTAGTAGAAAAATTTCATTCATTACAAGGAGAGGGTTTTCACACAGGTCAAAGTGCCTTTTTTATAAGACTAGCTGGATGTAGCGTTGGATGCTCATGGTGCGATACTAAACATTCTTGGGATAAAGAAAAATACCCTTTAATACCAATCAAAAAAATCATTGATGAAATAAAAAAGGCTCGAAAAAAAGGCGCATCTTTTTTAGTTATCACTGGTGGTGAGCCTTTACATCATAATTTAGATAATTTGTGCCAAGCTATAAATAAAGAAACTTCTGAAAAGGATCAAAATCCAATCAAGATTCATATTGAAACAAGTGGCGTAAACAAAATGTCAGGTAATTATGATTGGATTACTTTATCTCCAAAAAGACATTTACCCCCCAGAACTTATTTTTTGGAAAACTTTAATGAATTAAAAATAATTATCAATGATAAAAAAGATATTGATTTTGCAATTGATATAAAGCAAGAAATAATGAACAAATATCAGAAACTATCATCAAAAGACAATTTTTATAAGTTAGATAAAAAATATTATGTACAACCCGCTTGGGAAAACGCAAGTGGATTTTCACTTACGATTGATTTTGTTAAAAATAATCCTGAATGGAACTTAAGTCTTCAGACACATAAATACTTAAAGATTAAATAATTGATATGGATTTAAAAAATAAATCTGCAGTAATTTTATTATCAGGAGGCTTAGATTCTTCAACTGTTACAGGCTTAGCAAAAGCGTCCAAAGTTAAAATATTTGGCTTATCTTTTGATTACGGACAAAGACATAAAAAAGAATTAGATTCCGCATTCACAATAGCCAATCACTTTGAAATAGAGGAATTCAAAATAGTAAAGCTTGACTTATCTTTGTGGGGCGGGTCATCTCTTACAGATATAAAAAAAGATTTACCTATTGATGGCATAAAGCAAAATACAATTCCAAACACCTATGTGCCTGGAAGAAATACGATCTTTATTTCTGTTGCGTTAAGCTATGCTGAAGCAATAAATGCTGATTTAATAGGCCTAGGAGTTAATGCACTAGATTATTCTGGTTATCCTGATTGCAGACCTGATTACATTAAAAAGTTTCAAGAACTAGCTAATCTTGCTAACAAACGTGGAAGAGAAGAAAATCCAATTAAACTTTGGACACCTTTACTCGATCTAAATAAAGAAGATATTATTCAATTAGCTTTTGATAATAATGTTCCTTTAGAAAAAACATGGAGTTGTTATTCAGGAAATTTAGAACCCTGTGGAAAATGTGATAGTTGCAGAATTAGACAAACAGCCTACAAAAAATGGCAAATAAAAAAGAATGAGAATTAAGACAAAAAAATTATCTAAGTGGCTTGATCCAGAATTGATAGCTAATCATTTTGCATTGAAATTTGGAGACCATGGATTGTCTTGGTTAGATAGTGATGGAAAAGATAATGGAGAATGGTCTATTTTAGGAGTCAACCCAAAGGAAATTATTTGCTCTAGAGATATCAATAATTTGAATATTGATAATAATCCATTTTTAAAATTAGAAAAAATTGATAGAGGATTTTGGATGGGCTGGTTAAACTTTGAGGCGGGCGCTTATATCGAGCCAAAAAATCCATGGAAGAATAATGAAATATCAACTTTGTGGATTGCATCTTATGATCCAATTATTAAATTTAATCTAATTTCTAATGAAATAATTCTTGAGGGAACTAGTTCTACTGAAATAAATAAATTTGAAAAAATAATTTTAAATATTAATGCTGAAACAGAAAAAAATTCTATTAAAAAAAATCTGAAATTTGATTTTTCAAAAATTAATTTAAAAGAAATAACCAACGAATTTCAAACAAATATTTTAAAAGTTAAGAAATTAATATCTATAGGAGATATTTTTCAAGCAAATCTAACAACTCAATGTGAGGTTGAAGCTTTAGAAACTTATAGTTCTTTAAACATATATTCAAAAATAAGAAGAAAATTGAAAGCCCCTTTTGGAGGAATAATAATAAATAATTCAAAGGGAATCAACGAATCAGTGTTATCAACTTCACCTGAAAGATTTTTGAAAATTGACAAAGAAGGATATGTAGAATCAAGACCTATCAAAGGCACAAGATCCAGACACCAAGATGAAAATCAAGATGCATTAAATGCCATAGATTTGATAACAAATGAAAAAGATAGAGCTGAAAATATTATGATTGTGGACCTCTTAAGAAACGATTTAAGCAAAGTATGCGAAATAGGAAGTATTGAGGTTCCAGAAATATTAAAACTTGAGAGTTACTTGAAAGTTCATCATCTTACATCAGTAATTAGAGGAAA
This sequence comes from Prochlorococcus sp. AG-676-M04, assembly GCA_003210895.1. Classification (GTDB taxonomy): domain Bacteria; phylum Cyanobacteriota; class Cyanobacteriia; order PCC-6307; family Cyanobiaceae; genus Prochlorococcus_A. The sequence goes on along the minus strand of QCUB01000003.1, from coordinate 26,918 downwards.
ACTAAAAAAGGATAAAAGCTGGGTTGACTTACTAATTGCTTGCTGGCCAGGAGGCTCAATAACTGGGGCTCCAAAATTACGTTCATGCCAAAGGCTATTTGAAATAGAAAAAAATGGAAGAGGACCATACTGTGGATCCTTCATAAAAGTTGACTGGAATGGAGAGTTTGATAGCAACATACTAATAAGATCATTTGTAGTAAAAAATAAGCAAATTAATATATCTGCTGGTTGCGGAATAGTTAGTGATTCTGATCCTCAAAATGAAACAGAAGAACTAAAGTGGAAACTTTTGCCTTTAATAGATTCATTGAAATGAAACAGAGTATAGGTTGGCATAAAGATAAATGGCTAGATATTGAAAATATTTATATATCAGCAAATGATAGAGGTCTAAAGTTTGGAGATGGAATATTCGAAACTGTTTTAATAAAAAATAATAATGCTGTTTTGATAGACGAACATATTCAAAGACTAGAAAATAGCAATAGAGTTTTAAATATGAATTTGAATATTAATAAATCACATTTAAAAAACATTATTAGTCTAGGTATTAAAAAATTATCTCTTAAAAACGATCAATTAGGATCAATTAGAATTAACTACAGCAGAGGCTTGAATAAAGGCAGATCAATTAGAATTAATAAAGATCAACAGGAAGATTATAAAAATAATTTATGGATTGAATTTTATATTATAAAACCTAGTTTTTCTCCAATAAGTACATTTATTAGTCAAACAGAAAAAAGAAATCAATATAGTTTAATTAATCAATGTAAAACTTTCTCATATAATCAATCAATACAAGTACTAATAGAAGCTAATAAAAAATTATTTGATGATTGTTTAATATTAAATACTGCTGATGAATTATGTTGTGGTAGTACTTTTAATATCTTACTGAAAAGAAATAATGTATGGATGACACCAAGAAAAGAAAGTGGATGTCTTCAGGGAATTATGGTTAAAAAAGCTATAAAATTAAAAATAATTAAGGAAAAATTGATCTTACCTAAATTTTACAATGATGATATTTTAATTGCAATTAATAGTTTATCTTGTAGGCAAATTAATAGAGTTAATGATATAGAATTTACAACAACTTTTGATCCAAAGTATTTCTGGGAATTGTTGTATAAGTAAGATTATTTCTTGTCTGGTAAAAAAGCATCAGATAGGTTATTTATATAGTTATTAACTTTAAAACCAACAATACTTCCAATAACGATAATCGATGGTGAAGAGAAACCTTTATTACTTATTGTCTCTGCTAAATTCTTTAATTCTGAAATTAAACATTTTTGATTATTTAAAGTTGCTTCTTGAATAACAGCACATTTAGTATTTTCATCCAAACCGCCTATAAGTAATTCTTTAACTATAAATTCTATATTTCTCATGCCCATATAAATTACTAAACCGTCAGATGATTTAGCTAACAATCTCCAATTAACAGTCTTTTTATCTTTATTAATATTTTCATGTCCAGTGACAAAAGTTATTGAGCTTCCTGCTTCTCGATGAGTTAATGGGATCCCAAAATTTGAAGGAGCAGCTATTCCAGAAGTTATCCCAGGGACAATTTCAACTGAAATCCCATTTTTTTCTAAAAAAGATACTTCTTCACCGCCTCGTGAGAAAACAAAAGGATCACCTCCTTTAAGCCTTACAACATTCTTTCCTTCTTTTGCTAATTTCACAATAAGTAAATTAGTATCAGCCTGAGGAACAGAACACAACCCAGCCCTTTTACCTACATTAAATATTTCAGTTTTCTTATTAGTCTCCTTTAAGATTTCGGCAGAAACTAACGCATCATGGACCAAAGCATCACAACTTTTGATAAGTCGTAAGGCTTTTAAAGTTAGCAGCTCAGGGTCGCCAGGACCTGCTCCAACTAAATAAACTATACCGGGCACATTAATCTCCATTAACAAGTATGGTAGTAAAAGAAAATTGTATTGTAGATAAATATCGTGAAAAAAAGTTTATTCAAGCCAAGTAGGAAATTTACTTTATTCAGTGCTTTTGTAACTCTCCTAAATGATAGATTAAGCGAAAGTATTCTTTTACCAATTTTACCTTCTTTTGTTTTACTATTTGACTCAAAAGCTAGTACTTATGGTTTACTCTCTTGTACTTATCAATTAGCACAATTTACCGCTTCGCCTTTTATTGGGCTTATGAGTGATAGATATGGAAGAAGACCTATAACTTTGTTTTGTATAACGGGCTCAATCATCGGAATATCAATATTATCATTTACAGTTTTATTTGATTGGTCAACTTCACTAGCGACTATCCCCTTATTTTTATTATTTATAGCAAGACTTATTGACGGTCTAAGTGGTGGAACTGCAGCAACAGCGACTACTATTCTTGCAGATATTTCTAGTCCTGAAAAAAGAGCAAAAACATTTGGACTTATTGGAGTTGCATTTGGATTAAGTTTCTTCTTGGGTAATATATTTGTTGTTATTTTTGCTAAAAATACAAATAATAATTTCATTATTCCAGTAATAATAGCTTCAATAATTCCAATTATTAACTTCATACTAGTATTCTTTTATTTACCAGAAACCAAGCCTCAAAACGAATTAAATAAATCAACTCAAATTTTAAAAAATCCTCTAAAACAATTATTTAAAGTATTTAAAGAAGAAAAAATTAGAAAATTATCTCTAGCTTTTTTTATATATTTCATAGCTTTTACTGGACTAACAAATATTTTAATTTTCTTCCTTCAAGAGTCCCTGAATTGGACAACTAAGGCATCCAGTGGAACTCTTGTAGTTGTGGGGGTGATAGCAATTATTGTACAAGGTGGGCTAATTGGTCCTCTAGTAAAAAAATTTGGAGAAATGAAACTTACTTTAATTGGTTCAGGTTTTATTCTCTTAGCATGTTTTCTTTTGATAACTACCCCTCAAGAAAATGCGACAGTAAATATTTATTCTGCAGTTTCATTCTTAGCCGTGGGTGCGGGTTTAATTACACCTACATTAAGAGCTTTAATATCAAAGAAATTAGATGGGGATAACCAGGGCTCTATATTAAGTAATTTGCAAGGTCTTCAAAGTCTTGGTGGGGTTTTAGGTATCGGAATGGCTGGAAGAGTTTATGATGATTTTGGTCCAAAAGCACCATTCATTGCAGGATCAATTATTTTACTTTTTATGATTTACCTTATTGCTGAAGGAAAAAATAACAATATTTCTTATAGTAAAAGGATATAATCCCTAAATGAAATACGAAGCTAACAATTTTATTAATAGAGAATTAAGTTGGATCGACTTTAATAAAAGAGTTCTTCTTACCGGTATGGAGGAAGACTATAAAGTACTGGATAAAGTTAAATTTTTTTCAATTTTCAGTAATAATCTTGATGAATTTTTTATGGTTAGAGTTGCGTCATTAAAGGCTCAAGTTGAAGCCGGAATTAGAAAAAAAAGTATTGATGGACATACTCCTAAAGAACAATTAAAAAAAATTAACAAAGAAGTACAAAAACTCACATCCCTTCAAGAAAAATATTTTAATAATGAATTAAATGATGAGCTTAAAAATAAAGGAATTTTTATAAAAAAGTATAGTGAACTCAATGAAAATCAAAAAAATTGGTGTGATAGCTATTTCCTATCTTCAATTTTTCCTTTATTAACACCATTAGTAGTTGATCCTGCGCACCCATTCCCTTTTATAAGTAATTTAAGTCTTAATTTAGCTGCTCTCATTAATGATGGAGAAGAATCAAAAAATCAATTTGTAAGAATTAAAATCCCAACAAAAAATATTGGCAGATTTATACTAATTCCCAATGAAATTATTGAAACTGAAGATGAAAGAGATCATTTTTTTATAACTGTTGAAGACTTAATTGGAAACAATATCAATGCCTTATTTAATGGAATGGAATGCTTAAATTATTCTTTCTTCCGAGTAACAAGAGACGCAGATTTAGAATTAAAAGAACTTGAAGCTGACGACTTACTTCTCGCCGTAGAGCAAAGCTTACAAAAAAGAAGATTAGGGGGAGATGTAGTTAGATTAGAAGTGAAAGAAAACATTCCACAAAATATTTTAAAATTACTCATTGAAAGTATTGCAATACCAGAAGAATATATTTACTTTTGCAAAAGCTTACTAGGACTTGACGATTTAAATTATCTCACAAAAATTAATCGAGAGGACTTAAAAGAAAATTTATTAATTGGAGATACACATCCATTATTAAAATCTTTAGATTCTTCGAAGGATAAAAATTTTAACTCTATTTTTAGCATTCTTAGGAAACAGAGTATACTCCTACATCATCCATACGACTTATTCAAAACCTCTGTAGAGGAATTTATCAATAAAGCTGCTGACGACCCACTTGTACTAGCTATTAAAATTACTCTTTATAGAGTTTCAAAGGATTCTCCAATTATTGAAGCTTTGATGAGAGCAGCTGAAAATGGAAAAGAGGTAATGACTCTTGTTGAACTCAAAGCTAGATTTGATGAAGATAACAACATTCAATGGGCAAAACAGCTTGAGCAAGCTGGAATTCATGTAGTTTATGGAATAATAGGCTTTAAAACACATACAAAGATTTCGTTAGTAGTTAGAAAAGAAAAAGGAAGTTTAAGAAATTATTTTCATATAGGAACTGGAAATTACAATTCAAATACTTCTCGCTTTTATACGGATATAGGATTTCTTTCAACAGATCCTAATATCTCATCAGATTTAATTGAACTATTTAATTACTTATCAGGATTCTCAAAACAAAAAACATATCAAAAATTATTAGTATCCCCAAAATCACTAAGAAAAAAATTCATATTTTTAATAAATAGAGAAATTGAAAATGCAAAAAAAGGAGGGAAAGGTGAAATTATTGCAAAAATGAATTCATTAGTAGACCCGGAAATTATTCAATTACTTTATTTAGCTTCTCAAACAGGTGTTAAAATTAGCCTAATTGTTAGAGGAGTGTGTTGTTTATACCCTCAAAGGAAGAATTTAAGTGAAAATATTACTGTCACAAGCATTATTGGACATTTTCTAGAGCATTCTAGGATATTTTGGTTTTACAATAATAATAATCCTGATGTCTTTATTGGCAGTGCAGACTGGATGAGAAGAAATTTAGACAGAAGAATAGAAGCCGTTACACCAATAGAAGACTTAAAACTAAAATCTCAACTATTTGATCTTTTACAAACTTATATCAATGATAATTATTACTCCTGGGTAATGAATAAAGATGGAATATACGCAAAGAAAAAGGAAGATTCGAACTTAAATCGTTCTCAAATTGATCTTGTAAAAAGTTGAAATAGATATTTTATTTTATAACATTCTAAAAAATTACTTAATAATTTTAAATATTTTATATTTATATAAAACCCAATCATATCAATGGTTTTAGAGAAAAATTGACAAAATTAAATTTATTTGTCTTTAAAGTTTCAACGCAAAAGTAGTTTTTATCTCGATTTCAGTGCTAGCTTTCTAAAAAATCCATTTTAAGAGGCCAGGGTGATGGGGATCCTTCTGGAATCTGGAGATAGTTCTTCAAAAAAAAATATTGAAGAACCTAGATTACCAAACACTGCGGGTAAAACTCGCAAAACAAAATCAAGCCTAACAGCTAAACAAAGCCAAAAAAAATCTGCAAGACTTGCTTCAGATTCTATAGGTCATTACTTAAGCAGTATAGGAAGAGTTCCTCTGCTTACTCCAGCAGAAGAAATAGAGTTAGCTCATCATGTTCAAAACATGAAAAAACTTCTGGAAACTCCTGAAATAGAAAGATCATCACGTAATCGCCATCTAATAAAAATTGGAAAAAGAGCTAGAGATAGGATGATGGCAGCTAATTTAAGGCTTGTAGTATCTGTTGCTAAAAAGTATCAAAATCAAGGTTTAGAGTTATTAGACTTGGTACAAGAAGGTGCTATTGGCTTAGAAAGAGCTGTTGATAAATTTGATCCCGCAATGGGATATAAATTTTCAACTTATGCTTATTGGTGGATTAGACAAGGAATGACCAGGGCTATTGATAATAGCGCTAGAACAATTCGATTGCCAATTCATATAAGTGAAAAACTATCCAAAATGAGGCGGGTATCAAGAGAATTATCTCATAAATTTGGTAGGCAACCAACCAGATTAGAGATGGCTACAGCTATGGGTATTGAACAGAAAGATCTTGAAGAGTTAATCTCTCAAAGTGCCCCATGTGCTTCTCTTGATGCTCATGCAAGAGGCGAAGAAGACAGAAGTACCCTTGGTGAACTTATTCCCGATCCAAACGGCGAGGAGCCTATGGAGGGCATGGATAGAACTATCCAAAAAGAACATTTAGGAACTTGGCTTGCACAACTAAATGAAAGAGAACAAAAAATCATGAAACTTAGATTCGGCCTAGATGGCGAAGAGCCTTTAACACTAGCTGAAATAGGAAGACAAATAAATGTGTCTAGAGAAAGAGTCAGGCAATTAGAAGCAAAAGCAATATTAAAACTAAGAGTAATGACTACTCATCAAAAAGCAGCATAGTTAAGTTGTTAAAATTTGCTTTCATTTTAATATATATATTTATTATCTTTTTAATATCAGTACTTTATAAAGGCTTTAATCCAAATAATAAAGAAGAACTAAGAAAAATTATACATATAGGCATGGGGCCTTTAATTCCTTTCGCAAAATTTTTAGATATTGAACAAACCTCTGCATTATATTTTACGGGACTTGTTTCATTATTGACTTTCATAAATTACCAATCTAAATTATTCCCAAATATTGAAGATGTAGACAGAAAAAGTTATGGAACACTATTTTACTGTCTTAGTTTATTTATTTTAATTTACCTTTATTGGAATAAAGACCCTAATGCTCTGATCGCTGGTTTTTTTATAATGACATTTGGAGATGGGTTTGCAGGATTAATAGGAAAAAACTTTCAATCAAAAAGTTGGTTTTTTTTAAACCAGAAAAAATCCGTCTTAGGTACATTGACTATGTTCTTTACTAGCCTAATAGTAGTTTTTGGTTTAAGTTATTTCCAAAAATATACAATTAATATAAATTTTTTTACCATCGCTTTTATTTCTACCATTCTTGAACAGTTTAGTATCTTAGGGATAGATAATCTTATTGTGCCAATTTCAGCAGCATTTTTCTTTAACCTTTTAATTACTGGTTTATAAATTACAAATTTGACTCATACAAAATTGCAAGCAACTTCTTTGTTGTATCTATATTTATACATGCATCAGTAATACTTCTCCCATATTCAAGATCTTTTCTATTTGCAAGTTTTTGATTACCCTCTTTAAGATGACTTTCAAGCATAACTCCTAAAATATTTTTTTCACCATTACTAATCTGATTTGCTACATTTTTTAAAACGTCAGATTGTTTCCTGTAATCTTTATTAGAGTTTCCATGACTACAATCAATCATAACTTTGTATGGAAGATTAATAGCTTTTAATTCAGAAGAAATACTTTTTACATGTTGATTTTCAAAATTAACGCCTTTAGAGCCTCCCCTTAGCACTATGTGACCATCTGGATTACCAGTTGTATTAACAATAGATGCATAACCATGATCATTAACACCTAAAAAGTGATGAGATTTTGAAGCTGATTGCATCGCATTAATTGCTGTACTGAAAGAGCCATCCGTGCCATTTTTAAAACCTATAGGCATAGATAATCCTGATGCCATTTCTCTATGAGTTTGACTTTCCGTAGTCCTCGCACCAATTGCTGTCCAACTGATTAAGTCAGCAATATATTGGGGAACAATTGGATCTAGCAACTCAGTAGCGGAAGGTATCCCACGTATTGCTAGATAAGAAAGTAAATTTCTTGCTCTACGTAAACCTGTATTAATATCATATGAACCATCTAAATGCGGATCATTTATTAATCCTTTCCACCCAATTGTAGTTCTTGGCTTTTCAAAATAAACTCGCATTACAATTTCTAATTTGTCTTTATAGATTTTTCTAAATTCTTGAATATATTCTGCATATTCTTTAGCAGCCTCAATATCATGAATTGAACATGGTCCCACTACTACTAAAAGCCTAGGATCATTCTTATGCAAAATATTTTGTATTGATCTTCTGGTATTAGAGACAGTATCAGCAGAGGTATAATCTAAAGGTATATCATTATGAAGTTTGCTTGGAGGTATTAATGGACGTGTTTCAACAACATGCAAATCAGATGTTTTTTCTAAAGATTGATTATTGGATGAAGTCGCCATTGATTAATTAAGAAGTTTGAATATTTAAAAAAGCATTTATGAATACTCTCCTTATCAATATTAAAAATAACAATAGATTAGGCATTAAACCTCACAAATGAAGAAATTGGAAACATTGCTCAAAGATTATGCAGATCATGTAGCTGAAAGAGCTACTAAAGGCATACCTCCATTGCCACTTAATGCAGAACAGACTAATTATGTTACTCAGCTCTTAGAGCAAAAAACAAATAACGAAAGTGAATATTTACTAGATTTGCTTATAAACAGAGTACCACCAGGTGTAGATGAAGCAGCATATGTAAAAGCCAGCTGGCTAACGGCAATTGTTAATGGTGAAAAATATTGCAAATTCATTAATCCACAAAGAGCAATACAAATACTTGGGACAATGATCGGAGGATATAACGTAAATTCGCTAATTGAGATACTCAAAAGTGAAAATAATGTAATTGCCAAAGAAGCAGCTCAAGTTTTAAAGAATATTATCCTTGTTTACGATGCCGCAAATGATATTTTTGATTTATCTCGAAATAATATTTATGCAGAGGAAGTTGTAAATAGTTGGGCAAATGCAGAATGGTTTAAAACTAAAAAGACTCTTCCAAAAGAAATTACATGTTTAGCATTTAAAATTGATGGCGAAACTAATACCGATGACTTATCTCCTGCAGTACATGCTACATCTCGTCCAGATATACCACTACACTCATTATCTATGCTTGAATTCAAGAATAAAGATGGACTAAAAATTCTTGATGATTTAAAAAAACAAAATATCCAAATAGCTTATGTCGGAGATGTTGTTGGTACAGGAAGTTCAAGAAAATCTGCCATTAATTCTGTTATTTGGCATTTAGGCGAAGATATACCCTTTGTTCCTAATAAAAAAACTGGTGGAATAATTATTGGAAACAAAATAGCTCCAATTTTCTTTAATACCGCCCAAGATTCAGGAGCACTTCCGATCGAAACTGATGTCTCTGAGATCAATACTGGTGATTTACTGAAAATATTGCCATATGATGGTGTCATTAAAAAAATAGATAAAATCACAAAGACTGAATTAATAATTAGTCATTTTGAGTTGAACCCATCAACACTCACCGATGAAATTCAAGCTGGTGGAAGAATAAATCTTATGATTGGAAGATCTCTCACAGATAAAATAAGACAAAAACTTGAATTAAAATCAAGTGAAATATTTATCCGTCCAAAAAATCCAAGAAAGAACAATACTGGATTTACTCAAGCACAAAAAATAGTAGGTAAAGCATGTGGCCTAAAAGGAGTCAGGCCCGGTATGACCTGTGAGCCAATAATGACAACTGTTGGTAGCCAAGATACCACAGGTCCAATGACTAGAGACGAACTTAAAGAGTTGGCTTGTTTAGGATTTACTGCAGATTTAGTAATGCAAAGTTTTTGCCATACTGCAGCATATCCTAAACCAGTAGATTTAGTTACTCATAAAGAATTACCTGATTTCATATCACAAAGAGGTGGAGTAGCTCTTAAACCTGGAGACGGCATCATACATAGTTGGCTTAATAGAATGCTACTCCCTGACACAGTTGGAACGGGAGGTGATAGTCATACAAGATTTCCTCTGGGGATTTCATTCCCGGGAGGTTCAGGTATTGTTGCGTTCGCTGCAGCGATAGGATCAATGCCATTAAATATGCCGGAATCAGTATTAGTTAAATTCAAAGGGGATTTACTACCAGGAATAACTCTACGAGATCTTGTAAATGCAATTCCATTATTTGCAATCAAAAAAGGTCTTTTAACCGTTGCTAAAGCGAATAAAAAAAATATATTTAACGGGAAAATTATGGAGATAGAAGGTTTGCCTGATTTAAAACTTGAACAAGCATTTGAATTGACTGATGCCACAGCTGAACGCTCATGCGCTGGGAGCACCATACTTCTATCACATAACACTGTAGAAGAATATTTAAAAAGTAATATTTGTCTTTTGGAGAAAATGATTGAGAGCAATTATGAAGATGCAAAATCGATCTCAAGAAGAATCAGTGATATGAAAAATTGGCTAAAAAAACCTGAACTAATTCAGCCAGATAAAAATGCTGTTTATGAAGAGATCATAGAAATTGACCTGGCAAAAGTAACTCAACCGATAGTAGCTTGTCCAAATGATCCAGATAATGTTAAAGAAATTAAAGAGGTTGAAAATACTAAAATTGATGAAGTGTTTATAGGATCCTGCATGACTAATATCGGGCACTATAGAGCTGCTGCTAAGGTTCTTGAGAATATCGATAAATTAAATGCAAAACTTTGGATTTGTCCTCCTACAAAAATGGATGAAGAAAGACTCAAAGACGAAGGATACTATAAAATATTTGAAAAATGTGGAGCAAGATTAGAGTTACCAGGTTGTTCATTATGCATGGGAAATCAAGCAAGAGTAGATGAAGGTTCAGTTGTATTCTCAACCAGCACAAGAAATTTTGATAATAGACTGGGCAAAAATGCTCAAGTATTTTTAGGGAGTGCTGAATTAGCAGCAGTTTGTGCCCTTTTAGGGAGAATACCCAAAATTTATGAGTATCAAGATATTACTAAAAACAAAATCAATCCATACTCTAATGAACTTTATCGTTATCTTCAATTTGACGAAATGAAAAACTTTAGTTTGTCAAAATGATTATGAACTATGCAAAACCTAATAAAAGAAAATATTAAAAAAACCAGCAATAACTCATCTCGAAGCATTAAAAAATTACTTAAACAAAGATCTTTTGTTGTTGTCATATCCATTTTACTAACAGGTTTAGGAGCATCAATAACAAGTATTTCTTTTAAAACTGGAATTTATTTTATTAATAATTGGAGATTAGAGCTGTTAAATCATTTTCCTTCCATTGCAGTCTTACCAATATTTGGCGCTATTGGTGGAGCTATAGCTGGATTTTTAATTAAAAGCTTTGCTCCGGCAGCAAAAGGTTCAGGGGTAAGTCAAATCATGGGATTTTTAAGGCATAAAAAAGTACCCATGAATCTAAAGGTTGGATTAGTAAAATTAATATCTGGAATAATTGCAATTGGAAGTGGGTTCCCTTTGGGGCCTGAAGGTCCATCAGTTCAAATGGGCGGCTCAGTTGCTTGGCAAATGGCAAGATGGCTAAAAGCTCCTCTAGCATTCAGAAGAGTAATTGTTGCAGCAGGAGGCGGGGCTGGAATAGCTGCGGTATTTAGCGCTCCTTTGGGTGGATTCATTTACGCAATTGAAGAATTATTAAATTCTGCAAGGCCAGTAATCTTATTATTAGTTGTAATTACAACTTTCATAGCAGATTCATCTGCAGATATTATTCAAGCCTTGGGTTTAGACCCAAAAGCAGGAGGTTTTGACTTTACTCTAGGCTTTTTAATCCAAAAAGAATATGATCCCTCTGTCTTTTTCTTGCCCATAGATTTTATTTATCTTGTGTCATTAGGAGTAATTATTGGATTATTCGCAGAACTTTATAGTAAGTATGTTCTTGTGATGCAAAAGCTTGGAAAAAAATGGTATAAAAATAAATTTGTTTTAAAAATGAGTATTTGCGGACTTTTGCTTGGAAGCATTTATTCTTTTTTACCAAGCTCTTTTCATAATTTAGATGAATTACAAAAGATAATAGTCGAAAAAAATACCAGTATTGAAATAGCCTTTTTAGCTTTATTTATACTTTTTATTACAACTGGATTAGCTGCCGCTTCAGGAGCACCGGGAGGTTTATTCTATCCGATGCTCACTTTAGGGGGAGCTATTGGATTAATAATGGGAAGCTGGGTAGAAATTGCTACAGGTCATGCCCCAAGTACGTATATATTTGCTGGTATGGGAGCATTTGTAGCAGGATGTTCAAGAACACCAATAACGGCAATGTTCTTAGCTTTTGCATTAACAAAAAATTTATTAATAATGAAACCTGTTCTTATTTGTTGTATTACAAGTTTTTTAGTAGCACGAGTTTTTAATGAAGAATCAATTTATGAAAGGCAAATACAAATTGAATTAGATGATTAAAAAATTTATTTTTAATCAAAAACAGCTGTTTTACTATCGTATACAAAAATTTGGTGATTTAAATGTAATCTAACTGCCCTAGCAAGAGCTATTCTCTCGATATCTCGTCCTTTTCTAATCAAATCATGAACCTCATCTCTATGACTTACGTTGACGGTGCATTGCTCAATTATTGGCCCTTCGTCTAAATCTTGCGTCACATAATGTGCAGTTGCCCCAATCAATTTCACTCCTCTTTTCCATGCTCGATGATAAGGTTGCGCTCCTTTAAATGCAGGCAAAAAAGAATGATGTATATTAATAATTGAAGAATATTTCTCTAGGAAAGAATCACTTAAGATTTGCATATATTTTGCTAATACAACCAATTGAATATCAAAATCTTTTAACAAATTTAAAATCTGAGTTTCGACATTAGACTTAGAGCAATTTAAAGTATTAATGTAAATAAATTGAGCATTAAAATCTTTGGCTATATCTTCAAGATCAGGATGATTAGAAATTATTAATGGTACATTCATTTTTAATTCACCATTTCTTACTCTCCAAAGCAAATCAATTAAACAATGGTTTTGCTTACTTACAAAAATTCCTACATTTGGTATCTCATCTGAATAATTAATATTAAATTTGCCATTAATATCTATTGCGATTTTTTCAAACTGATCATAAATTTCAACTTTATTAATTGGTAAATCAATTTTATCCCATTCGATTCTACTCAAAAATAATCCTGCATCTTGATCCGTATGATGATCAGAATGCTTTATATTTCCACCATAGTTTGATATCCAACTAGTTAATTGACTAACTAATCCAGGACGGTCGGGACAAACAGTTCTTAAAATGATTGATGGGTTTTCCAAAAAAAATGTAAATTATTGAATCTTTGAATTATTACTTATAATATATCAATGAAAGAATTAAAAAAAAATTTTAAAAATTCTCATATTTTAATTATTGGGTCAGGAATTGTAGGCAAATTTAATGCATTAGAATTATCTGAAAAAGGTTTTCAAATAACTATTGCAGATCCACAAAAAAGTAAGAATAGTAGTAATGCATCATTAGGTCTCCTAATTGGTCATATGTATCAAAAAAGCAAAGGAAGAAGTTGGGAACTTAGGAAAAAAAGTAATGAATTATGGCCAAAATGGATAAAATTCCTTCAACAGTATAATGAAAGTTTAAACATTGAAAAACCATTAATCCAACTAACGACAGATCAAAGAAAATTTGAAAAACTAAGTCAATTTATTTCTAATAATCCCAAGCGAGATTTACAGGTTTTAAAAAGTGAATCTCCCATTATTAAAAACATTAATAAAATATTCAACATAAATAATTTAAAAGGAATCATTTCTTATCAAGATGGCAGAATAAATCCTATTTCATTATTAAAAACAATAGATATTTATCTTAAAAGTAAAAATATAAATTTTATGAATGAAGAAATTATAAAAATACAAAAAATAAAAAATCAATGGATTTCTACTAGCAAAAATAAATTTGAAATTAAAAGTGATGCAATTATTTTATGTAACTCTCTTGGTGCCCTCAAATTAATCGACTTAAATAGGAACGATATCAAATTAAAACCTGTTTTAGGTCAGGCAATAGAAATTTCTATTAATGAAAAAGAAATTAATTTATTATCTCTTCCTAAGCATTTCAGCATAAATAATAAAAATTTTCTTCCGATAAATAAAAACAAAATCATTATCGGATCCACGGACGAGTATGACATTAAACCTAAAGAAAATATATTTGAAGAACTTACAGATTTTGTAGAGCATAAACCACAATGGCTAGATAAAAATAAAATTACTAGTAAATGGTTCGGGATAAGATCAAGGCCAGAAGGAGAAGCATCTCCTATATTGAAGAGTTTAGAAAAAGGATTAATTTTGTGTACAGGTTTTTATAAAAATGGAATATTACTTGCGCCTGCCTGTTCTAATTGGATTTCAAATGAGATTGAAAATCATCTCCTTTAATCTTTTGTCTCAGTAAAATCTGCATCTATGACATCGTCATCGCCACCTTTCTCATTTGATTCATTTGAATCTGGATTGTTTGGCGCTGGAGGTTGATTTCCTTGTTGTTGATATACAGAAGACCCAATTGCGTATAGTTCTTGTTGAAGTTCTTCTAATAATTTTTTCATAGATTCATAATCTTCTTTTGAAGTTGCTTCTTTTAATGCCTTACTTTTTTCTTCGACCTTAGATTTTGCAGAAGCATCAACTTTATCCCCAAGTTCTTCCAGCTGTTTTTCTGTTTGATAAACAAGAGTTTCAGCTTGATTCTTTAAATCAATTTTCTCTCTTTTTTCTTTATCGACAGATGCATTTGATTCGGCATCTTTAACCATTTTTTCTACCTCATTATCTGAAAGAGTTGAAGCACCCGTTATTGAAATAGATTGTTCCTTACCACTACCTTTATCCTTTGCAGTAACGCTTAAAATTCCATTTGCATCAATGTCAAAGGTTACTTCTATTTGAGGAACACCTCTTGGAGCAGATGGGATACCATCAAGCCTAAAAGTTCCTAAACTTTTATTATCAGAAGCCATTTCTCTTTCACCCTGTAACACATGGATCTCAACATTAGTTTGACCATCGACAGCTGTTGAATACGTCTCGGATTTTTTAGTTGGAACTGTTGTATTTCTATTAATCATTTTTGTCATTACTCCCCCTAAGGTCTCCACACCTAGAGACAAAGGAGTGACGTCTAGCAATAATATATCTTTGACTTCTCCTGCCAAAACTCCACCTTGAATTGCTGCACCCACAGCAACGACTTCGTCTGGATTTACAGTTTGATTAGGGTCTTTACCTGTGACTCTCTTAACTAACTCCTGAACAGCTGGCATTCTAGTTGAGCCACCAACCATAACTATTTCATCAATTTCTCCTGTAGAAAGTTTTGCATCCTTAAGAGCTTGCTCTACTGGAACCCTACATCTATCAATTAATTTCGAGGCAAGCTCTTCGAAATTTGCTCTAGTCAAATTTAAATCAAGATGCTTTGGACCTTCTGGTGTAGCAGTTATGAATGGTAAATTTATCTCACTTTGAGTAGCATTTGAAAGCTCAATTTTTGCCTTTTCAGCAGCTTCTGTAAGACGTTGCAGAGCTTGTTTATCCTCTCTTAAATCAATCCCTTCATTACTTTTAAAAATACTTGCTAGATGATCAACAATACATCTATCGAAGTCATCACCTCCTAAATGAGTATCACCAGATGTTGATAAGACCTCAAAAACACCGTCTCCAACTTCCAAAACTGAAACATCAAAAGTTCCACCACCTAAATCAAAAACAAGTATTCTTTCGTTACTTTTCTTATCTAAACCGTAAGCTAAAGCGGCAGCTGTTGGCTCATTAATTATTCTCAAGACTTCAAGTCCCGCTATTTTACCTGCATCTTTTGTCGCCTGTCTTTGAGAATCATTAAAATAAGCTGGAACTGTTATAACTGCCTGAGTAATATTTTCACCTAAATATTTACCTGCATCCTCAGAGAGTTTTCTTAAAACTTGTGCACTAACTTCCTCAGGAGAAAATTGTTTATCTAAAACTGGGCATTTTAATTTTACATTTGAACCAGCCTTTTCAATGCCATAACTAACATCTTTTGATTCCTCATTAACCTCATCAACTCTTCTACCAACAAATCGCTTTGCGGAGTAAAAAGTATTTTCAGGATTCATTACAGCTTGTCGTTTAGCAATCTGACCAACAAGCTGATCTTGATTCTTTGTATATGCAACAACGGAAGGTGTTGTTCTGAAACCTTCTGCATTTGCTATTACAGTGGGTTTACCACCTTCCATGACAGCTACACAACTATTAGTTGTTCCTAAATCGATTCCAACAACCTTCCCCATGGGTAGATACTCTCTTTAATATTCTCCATAATCGTTCATTAACGTCATTATTGTTACTCTAAAACGAGGTGTGGTTCCCGAACAAATCACAATTTTTCTTCAAAAATTCTTCTTAAAATGATTACAAGTAAAACATCATTTCTCGCTTTGATTGGAAACCCAGTAAGTCACTCTCTGTCTCCAATAATGCAAAATGCTGCCTTACAATATTTAGGCCTAGATATAATTTACATAGCAATCCCTTGTAAAAATAATGACTTAGAGATAGTGGTTAATTCTTTAAAAAAAATGAATTGTAAAGGCCTAAATATCACGATTCCTTTTAAAGAAAAAGTATTTAATATTTGTAGTGAAATATCACCAGTCGCAAAAAAAGTAAAAGCTATAAATACTCTTAAATTATTAGATAATGAAAATTGGAGTGGAACAAATACAGATATTGATGGATTTATTTATCCTTTAAAAAATCTTAATTTAACAAAAAAAACAGCTATAATATTAGGCTCTGGAGGAGCAGCAAGATCAGTCATCCAAGGTTTAAAAGATTTAAAATTATCAAAAATCACAATTATTTCACGAAATAAAAATTCTTTGAATGAATTAGTGACCAATTTCAAAAATGATATCAAACTAGAAGGTTTGTTGAATACTAATAAAGAAATTAAAAATTTAATTCAATCAACGGATTTAATAGTCAATACAACTCCAGTAGGAATGAGCAAAACCACAAATGAAGATATGATGCCATTTGGTCAAAGTTTTTGGAACACTATTAACTCAAATACAATCGTTTATGATCTAATTTACAATCCCTCTCCTACGCCGTTTTTGCAGTTTTGTGATAAAAAAGGATGTATGACAATAGACGGTACGCAAATGCTAATTGCTCAAGGAGCTAAATCATTGGCATTCTGGACAAATGGGTTAGAGGTTCCTTTTGCTGTTATGCATGATGCATTAAAAAAATATCTTTAATAAATAACAAATTTAATTATAAGAAATTTGACCTTGATAATGTATCGTAAGTAATGAACAGACGCTCATTATAAAAATTCTGAGCCAAAGACCTTGTCTGAAAATTATGACTGATCAAATTTATTATGAAACTATGTATATTCTTCGCCCAGATATTGCGGAGGATGAAGTTACAAATCATATAGATAAATATAATAAACTTCTTGAAGAACTAGGGGGTACTATCTTAGATAGTCAAATGAGAGGTAAAAGAAGATTAGCTTATCAAATAGCAAAACATAGGGAAGGCATATATGTTCAATTAAGTCATCAAGGTGATGGGCAACATATTTTCAAAATAGAAAAAGCGATGCGTTTAAGTGAGGATGTTATTAGATATTTGACAGTAAAACAAGAGGGTCCTCTACCAACACCTAGAGCTTCTAATAAAGGATCTAATCAATCAGAAAAAAAAGAAACTGAGAGTAGTGATTCAACTAATATATCAGAGTCTAAAGTTGAGGAAACAAATGATAACAAGAAATCAACTTCAGAAGCTCCTACCTCTGAAATTAAAGAGTCTATTAAATCTTGAATCTTAATTATTCATTTTTTGTATTCAATTCTGCCCATATTTTATTAGACATACCCCACATATAAATAAAACCTTCTGCAAGCTCATGATTAAAAATATCCTCTTTACTATAGGTTGCTAAATCTTGCCTGTAGAGAGAATTATTTTCAGAAAACCTCCCAATTACTATTGCATTTCCTTTATGTAATCTTATCTTCACCTTTCCATTAACAGAAGTTTGAGTTGAATCAATAAAACCATCTAATGCTTTCTTTAAGGGACCAAACCAGAATCCCTGGTAAACTAATTGACCCCATTTTTTTTCGACTAAATTTTTAAAATCTAGTACATCTGGATTTAATGTTATACTTTCCAATTCTTTATGCGCTTTTATAAGAAGTAAAAGGCCAGGGGTCTCATAGATTTCTCTGCTTTTAATACCCACTACTCTATCTTCTATCATATCTATTCTTCCAAAACCATGCTCTCCTGCTAATGAATTAGCCTTTTGAATAATCTCTACAGGACTTAAAGATTCATTCCCTATCGCAATAGGAAATCCATTTTTAAATTCAATCTCTATATCTTTTGGAGAGTCTGGAGCATCATGAATAGAGGAAGTCATAGCAAACACATCTTCATTTGGCTCTTGCATTGGATCTTCCAATAAACCAGCTTCAATACTACGACCCAGAAGATTTACATCAATCGAATATGGTGACTTCTTAGAAACAGGAGCAGGAATACCAAATTTTTCTCCGTATAAAATTGCTTCTTCCCTACTCATCTTCCATTCTCGAGCAGGTGTAATTATCTGTAAATCAGGCCCTAAAGCATGAATAGCCAGATCGAATCTTACTTGATCATTTCCTTTCCCTGTACAACCGTGGGCAACTGCATCAGCATTTAATTCTCTTGCTAAATTTACAAGATTTTCAGCTATCAAAGGTCTGGCCAAAGCAGTTGATAAAGGATACTTTTCTCCATAAAGTGCATTTGCCCTAATAGCAGGGAAAGCATACTTCTTTACAAAATGATCTACTAAATTACCAATTACCGATTGTGTCGCGCCGGAATTTAAAGCTTTTTGTCTAATACTCTCTAAATCATCTCCTTGGCCAAGATCAGCTACAAAAGTTACAACTTCTGAAATTCCATATTCATTTTTTAAATAGGGAATACAAATACTAGTATCAACTCCTCCCGAATAGGCAAGAACAACTTTTTTTACCTGCTGCATTAAAATTTACCTCCAGTGAAAGTCTGAAATCTTAATTTTTCTCAACTTTCAAAATTTTATTTAAAACTAATAACATTGTAACTACAAGTGCTGGACCAAAAACTAGTAAGAGAACAACATAATTATTAATTAATAAAATCTCTGGCTTTAGAAAGCCGTAGATTCTAAAAAAAATAGCCAATAAAACTGAAATAGGCCAAATTAAAAAATATTTTAAATTTTCTTTATCAAACAAAATTTATTAAGTGCACTTTTATGTATTATGTTATATATTAGGAAATTTTTTTAAATGGATTCAAATAAACTTCAACTTAGACTAAATGAAATTGCTGAAGTAAACCCAGCTTTAAGTTGCTATCATCGAGAAGATCCTGCTCCCGTGTTGCCATTAAGAGAAGAACCTGATTTACTATCTTGGTTAGAAGAAACAGGAAGACTTGTTACTGAAAAAGATGGAGATTCTCAAGAAATAAGCACAATTGAAGAGGAAGAACTTTCAGCTTTAATGGGAGAAAAAGAAGATTATAAAACCGAAGAAGATTCTTCAGAAGATGATTGGGAAGACTAAAACGCTAAATTTCACTTCATTATTTTTTTTAATTTTATTTTCTTTATTAATAAATTCTTTTGTTTTTAATAATTTACTTATAGTCAATTTTTTTTTAATATTTTTTTTAATTGCTCTATTAATAACAAAATATGGTTTAAAGATAATTACACAATTAAATTTATTACAAAATATTAGGGAGGAAGGCCCATCACTTCATTTTAATAAAAAGAATACTCCTACTATGGGCGGGATATTTATTATCTTGCCTTTTTTATTATTACTTTTAGTAGTCAGCAATAGCTTTGATTCTAATGGTATATTAATATTATTATTTTGTACTTTAAGTTTTTTTGTTATAGGATTCTTAGACGATTATTTAAGCATTAAAAACAAAAAAAATATAGGTTTAAAAGCTAATCAAAAATTTATATTACAAGCCTCAATTTCAATATTATTCATCGTATTAGCAACTCAAAGCAATTTTATTAACCCTTCGATTACAATATCAAATAATTGGAATATAAACACTAATTTAATCATTTTTCCAATCTGTTTTATAACCTTAGTAGGTTTAAGTAATGCGGTCAATTTAACTGATGGCTTAGACGGATTAGCCTCTGGATGTAGCGCCATAGTCTTTTTTGGTCTTGGTACAGAAATATTTATAAAAAGTGAAAAAGAATTAATAATTTATGGGCTTATTTCCTACGCAATGTCGGGTTTATGTATGGGCTTTCTAAGATTTAATAAATATCCTGCAAAGATATTTATGGGAGATACGGGTTCATTAACAATTGGGGCGACATTGGGATCAATTTCAATATTAACTAATAGTTTTTTTACATTATTTATTATCTCAGGAATATTCGTTATTGAAGCTCTATCAGTTATAATTCAAGTAGGATTTTTTAAAATCACCAAAAGAATATTTAAAAATGGGAGAAGAGTCTTTTTAATGACTCCAATTCATCATCATTTTGAATTAAAGGGTATTAAAGAAGAAAAAATAGTTGAAAACTTTTGGAAAGTCAACATATTACTCGTTGTTTTAGGTATAGTTTTAAAAATAAATCTTTGAATTATTAAGTATGAGTTTCTTTACTTGGAAGGATGATGGCTTGACAAGTGACTGTGTCAGTCTTGATGCAATGGCTTCTCGATTTGAGGAAACAGCTAAGCTTATAAAAAAATTATCTGAAAAAGGCTTTAAATTAAAGAAAACGCAAAAAAATCAATTAATCATTCATTCTGATCCACAAATTTTTGATCAATGGGGTTTTATAAGTGAGGAACTACCATTCAAACAACTTTCTTTGATTCCAGATGATGAAACTATAGTAGATTTTTGATAGTGGCTTTTTAAGATTGATAAATAATTTCTGACATGAGTATTCCAACTAAAATGTCTATGAACTCCTTCAATTCCATTTCTACTCCATAACTTCCATTGAGAACTATTTGAAATGCCTTTTTCAAGAGCAATTTTCAACTTATTAGTATCAGTTACATCCACTAATAAGCCATTTTGACATTTCGAATGAATTTCCTTAGGACCTCCATCATCTGTAGCAATAATCGGTAAACCGCATGAAGAAGCTTCAAGTAATGTTAAGCCAAAAGGTTCTGTTAAGGCAGGATTGACAAAAATTCCTCCCCTACTAGCTGCCCATCTATATAAAGAAGGAATATTTGCTGGAGAATGTTTTTTTGGATAAGCTACTTTTCCATATAAATTATATTTATCTATCATTTCAAAAATCTTTTGAAAAACATCTCTTTGTTGAGAGTCAAGTTTAGATGTGTTGTCTCTACAACCTAAAACTAAAATTAAATTAGTTTTTCTTTTTAATTTTTCTGATCGTCCATAAGCTTCAACTAAAGAAGGAATATTTTTTCTTCTTACTGCTCTAGAAATAGCCAAAATAGGAGGTTTCCTTAAGTCCTTCAAAAAAGGAAGCATCATATTGTCAATTTCAGAGGTCTCAGTTGTTGAATGAATATGATGAAATTTAGTATGATCAACTCCCGGAGCAATAACTTTTGATTTTTCAGGTAAAAAAGAATGATATTGAGAATATTGATAAACAGATTCTTGTTTAGTACTTGTCACAATGATATCTGCAGATTTTAAAGCCTCTTCTTCTGCATTAATTCTTTTGTTAATACAGTAAAGCTTTTCAATTTGATTAATTTTTAAACCAGCCTCAAGTAGTTTTCTTTTTTTCTCTCGTCCTAAAGAATGCCCTGTAAAAATAAAAGGTACTTTTAAAGCTTGGCTTAACCTAACTCCCACATAACCAGCATCTGCATAATGAGCATGAATATAGCTTGGCTTATTTTCATGTTTTTGATAATACTGAATCAGATTGTTAGTTAATTGGTCTAAATAAGGCCAAATTAATTCTTTTCTTAAATACTTATTAGGTCCAAATTGAAATCTTAAAATTTGTGCTCCAGGTTCAATAAATTCTTGCTCTTTTGAATAAGAACTATCAATTTTACAATCGTTTATAAGACGAGTAACTAAATCAACTTGCTCAACCTCCAAAGTATTAGCTAAGCTTTTTACCAATTCCAAAACATATTGCGTTTGACCTCCAGTATCTGAATCTCTACCCAATTCAAGATTATTAGAACGTATTAAACCATGCAAATGTAAATGTAAAAATTTCAAACTCATTTGGCACTTATAAAAATACCTTATAACTAATAAGATACATTTAACTTTTAAAAGATTAAGAAAGCATTATGATTTTTTATTTTAAAAAAGTTATAACCACCATAAGTATTGGTATGATTACTTTTTAATAACTTTATAAAATAACAATTTACAAATAATAATATTAACAATGCGAAGAAATATAACTCGTCAAGAGCTCAATTGAGAGCTTCTTTTAAATATTTAGCTGTATAACTTGTTGAATGGTTCGCAACATCTTCAGGTGTACCCTCTACTATAATCTTCCCACCTTTATCCCCTCCATCAGGTCCAAGATCAATTATCCAGTCTGAACATCTTATAACATCTAAATTATGTTCAATTACAACTACTGAATTTCCTTTATCTACTAAGCGTTGAATAACATCCATTAATTTATGAACATCATAAAAACTTAACCCTGTTGTTGGCTCATCAATCAAATACAAAGTTTTTCCAGTAGCTCTTTTTGATAATTCAGTTGCTAATTTTACTCTTTGTGCCTCTCCTCCAGATAATGTTGGAGCTGGCTGTCCTAGTTTGACGTAACCAAGCCCTACATCAACTAATGTAGATAATCTATCAGCCGCTTGAGGAATAGCGGAAAAAGTTTCAGCAGCCTGCTCAACAGTCATTTCTAAAACATCTGAGATATTAAAACCTTTGTATTTCACTTGAAGCGTTTCTCTATTAAAACGAGCACCCTTACATACATCACATTGAACATAAACATCAGGTAAGAAATTCATTTCAATAACATTTACTCCTTGCCCTCTACAAGCTTCACATCTACCTCCTTTTACATTAAAACTAAATTGCCCGGCTTGATAACCTCTAGCTTTAGCTTCCACTGTCGCAGTAAATAACTGCCTAATTGGGTCAAAAGCACCAGTATAGGTAGCAGGATTTGATCGAGGTGTTCTTCCAATAGGAGATTGATCAATTACAATCACCTTATCAATAGCTTTTATACCTTTTAACTCTTTAACCCCTTTTGGGAAAGGAACTTTTAACCCAAGGGAATGACAAAGTGCAGGATGTAATAATTCATTAACCAATGTACTTTTTCCACTACCACTAACTCCGGTTACAGAAACTAATCTCCCTAAAGGAAATTCAACAGATATATCTTTTAAATTATTCTTTATACAATTGTTTAAAATTAAACTTTTCTTTACTGAAGATCTTCGCTCTTTAGGAGTAGGAATGGACTTCTTTCCACTAAGATATGCACCAGTAAGGGACTTTTCTGAATTTACAACGTCGTCAAATGTACCTTTTGCAATAATCTCCCCTCCATAAACTCCTGCACCTGGTCCTATATCAACTATGTAATCAGCAGATTTCATAGTATCTTCATCATGTTCAACAACAACTAAAGTGTTTCCTAAGTCTCTGAGATTTTTTAATGTTTCGAGCAATCTATCATTATCTCTTTGATGTAAACCAATACTAGGTTCATCCAATACATATAAAACACCAGTTAAACCCGCTCCTATTTGGGTTGCTAGTCTAATACGCTGAGCTTCTCCTCCTGATAGAGTCATTGCTGGCCTATCTAAAGTTAAATAATCCAAACCAACATTGATAAGGAATTTTAAACGCAATCTAATTTCTTTTAAAACTAATTCGCCAATTTGTTTTTGTTTCTCAGATAAAGAAATGTTTTCTTTTATATTTTTATTTAATCCCATTATTTTCTCAATATGAAATAAAGTTTCCGAAACACTGATAGAAGTTAAATCAGTAATATTGTAGGGTCCAAGCTTAACGGCAAGAGCTTCTGGTTTTAATCTTTTTCCAGAACATGTTTTGCAAGGAACTAATTCTAAATATTTTTCTAGCTTTTGTTTCACTGATTCTCCATTAGATTCACTTAATTGCCTTTCTAGAATTGGCAATATTCCTTCAAAAGGCCTTTCAAAGCCACTAGAAGTTTTAAAACGACTATCGGCTTGAATTAGAATTGGCTTATCGGACCCTGAAAGTAAAACATTCTTTTGTAAATCACTCAGATCTTTCCATGGAGTTTTTAATTCAAAGCCATAAGCTTGTCCAACTGAATAGAGTAAAGAAAAATAATAAGTATTATCTTTTTCACTCCAAGGAGCTATAGCAGCATAAACAGGTAAAGAAGTATCAGGAATTACTCTATCTGCAGTAAATTTTTTTAAGTAACCTATACCATGACAATCAGGACAGGCACCATATGGACTATTAAAAGAAAATAATCTGGGAGATAATTCTTCAACTATAGATCCATGAATTGGACAAGCATAATTCTCTGAATATAACTTTTCTTTATCTAAATTTGGAGGTAAGTTTTCACCTTTCTTAGGAACAACTTCTACAATTGAAAGCCCATCTCCTCTTTTGAGACTTGTTTGTAAAGAGTCATTCAATCTTTCTTGAATACCCTCTCTGGCAATTAATCGGTCAACTACAACCTCAATATTGTGAATATGATTTTTATCTAGTTCAATACTATCTGCAAGTTCTCTAACTTCACCATTAATTCTGACTCTTGCAAAACCTTCCGCGGCTAATCCACTGAGTAATTTTGCATGAGTTCCTTTTTTACCTCTAACAACAGGTGCAAGTAATTGATATCTCGTTCCCTCAGGAAGCAAAATTATTTGATCAACCATTTCATCAATTGTTTGAGGAGCAATTGGAAGACCACAATGATGACAATGAGGTTCTCCAGCTCGTCCGAATAATAATCTTAAATAATCTTGTATCTCAGTAACTGTTCCAACAGTTGATCGAGGATTATGACTTGTTGATTTTTGATCTATAGAGATAGCAGGCGACAAGCCTTCAATATTATCTACATCTGGCTTATCAACTTGACCTAAAAATTGTCTTGCATAAGCAGAAAGACTTTCTACATATCTTCTTTGGCCTTCAGCAAAAATAGTATCAAAAGCCAAAGAACTTTTTCCACTACCACTGACACCAGTAAAAACAATAAATTTATTTCTTGGTAGATTAAGGTTTATATTTTTTAAATTATGCTGCCGAGCACCTCTAATCTTTATTGAATTATCGTCATTGATCTTAATATTATTCTTTACCATGTTTAAATCTTAGTTTGATTTAAAGAATCCTTATTATAGTGGAAATTTTTTGATTTATGCGGCCGCCCTTTCTATAAGTGTCGAAGCATAATTATTTGCTTCACTAAAACCACCACCTATAAGTTCAATTAGCTCTTTTTGTCTTTCTTTTTTCGTAGTTAATTTTGCAATTGAAGTAAAGGTTATTCCATTAAAAACATTTTTCTTTACTTTAAAATGAGTATTTCCATTTGCAGCTAAAAAAGGCTGATGAGTAATACACAAAACCTGCCTTTCTTGTGAAATCACTTTTATTAGATCAACAAGAGAATGCAAAGATTTACCGCTTAAGCCATTATCAATCTCATCTAGAAAAAAAGTATTTGGTTTTTTTGAAATACTAGATTTTATTGCCAACAAAAATCTTGACATTTCCCCACCAGAAATAATTTTAGAAAGTGGAGCTAACTTTTGATCTGGATTTGCAGAAAACAAGAAATCTATACTTTGATTACCTTCTGGAGAAGGCTCAACTTTGGTAAAATCTATAGAAAAATCTGCATTTTCTAAACCTAAATTTTGCAAAATAGAAATTACAGAATTTTGAAGCATATTAGCTGTTTCTCTCCTTAAAGAAAACTGTATTCCATAAAGATAGTCTAAAGTAGCTTGCGTTTTATTGATTTGAATATCTAACTTCTTAATCTCTTCCTCATGTAAATTATGATCTATAAATGTTTTTAATTCATCCCTCTTCAAAATCAATTGTGGTAATTCTAATGAAAAGGTTCGTTCTAAATTTTGCAGATAAAATAATCTTTTTTGAATATCATCCAACCTAATATCTTCATGCTCAACTTGATCTAAATATTCGGTAAGAGCAAAAATAAAATTTTCAACATCATTTTGAATATTTATTAAATTATTATTTAGATCCTTAATTTTAGAATCGAATTCGACAACCTTATTTAATTGTTTAATTGATTCAGTAATTAAAGCACTTACTGATGGAATCTCATTTCTATAATTATTTAAATTATTAAGTGATGATTTTATAGAGGTTCTTATATCAAAATTCTTATTTACAAGATGAACAACTGCTTGAATTAAGCCTGATCTAGAATTTCTAGTAACTTCACTCATCATTCCAAAATCTAGATAACATAATCTTCCATCTTTCAAAGCTAATAAATTTCCTGGATGAGGGTCAGCATGAAAAAAACCATGCTCTAATAATTGTTCTAGACTACATTGCACTCCTATTTCTATCATTTCGTCAGGATCAATGCCTATCTTTTTAACACCTTCAATATTTGTTAGCTTTATACCATCTATCCATTCCATTGTTAAAACTCTTCGCGAAGTGGTTTCTTTATAGATTTTTGGTACAGCAATTTTTGGGTTATGTATATGCAAATCTCTAAATTTCTCAGCATTTGCAGCTTCGTTTAAATAATCCATTTCCTCAAAAACTCTCTTTCCTAATTCATCAATTAGAGCTACAAGATCACTTCTTATAAGTCCAATATTATTTTTTAACCAGTAAGCAATATTTCTAACTATATATAAATCAAGCGTGATTTGTTCTCTTAAACCTGGTCTCTGAACTTTTACAGCCACAATTTCTTCATTTTTGAG
>QCUB01000002.1 GCA_003210895.1 Prochlorococcus sp. AG-676-M04 | reverse complement strand
GCTCTAGATTAATAAAATTATGGAATCTAATCTTTCGTCTTTCAATAAAATTGAACAGAAAATTAATGGGTCAAGAAAATTTTCAAATTATCTTATTGGGGGAATGCTAACTATCGGTGGGTTAGGTTTCGTATTAGCGGCTATATCAAGTTATACAGGAAAAGATTTACTCCCTTTGGGTAATCCTTCATCCTTACTTTTTATTCCTCAAGGAATAATTATGGGTGCTTATGGCGTATTAGCGAATCTATTAAATATATATTTATGGTATTTGGTGTTCATAAATTTCGGTTCAGGTTACAATTCATTTGATAAAAATTCCCAATCTGTGGAAATTAAAAGGAAAGGATTGTTTAAAGATGTAGAAGTTAAAATTAATTTTGATGAGATTAAATCTGTGAGATTGGATATTAGTGAAGGATTTAATCCAAGAAGAAGAATTGCATTAGTTCTTAAGGGTAGAAAAAAAGTTCTTCCTCTAAGTGGTGCAGGGGAACTTAAACCATTACTCCAAGTTGAAGAGGAAGGAGCAAGACTTGCTAAATTTTTAAATGTAAATTTGGAGGGTTTAAAATAAGAAGATTTTATTTACTAAAACCGATTTTACTTTTTAAAATTTTTTTGTTGATTACAGGTTGTAATAATAATAATGTTTTTGATTCTAATTATTATTGCGAGAAGCTCGTTATTAATTGCACGAGAAAGAACGAAATAGTAGCTTTCAAGACTTCAAAAGGTAATTTTGATGTAAAATTATATGGGAAAAGTAACCCCGTTACAGTAAGTATTTTTATTGAAAATATTAAAAAAAATATTTATAAAAATAAAAGGTTTTACAAAATAATTAATTACCCTCAAGTTCAATTAATTCATTCAGGTATTTATCCAGAAAATAATTTCAAAAAGGAAAATCTAAACAGATTAAGACTAAATATACCTTTGGAAATAAATTTAAAAAAAGAAACTGAACCAATATATGGATCCCAAATTGTAAACCCTTCCGAAATTATTAACCTCACATATTTTTTTGAAAAGGGCTCACTAGCTATGGTAAGGAGTGGAGAAAGGCATTCATCTTCAACTGAGTTTTTCTTTGTTACTAATAGATTTCCAGAATTAGATGGAAGATATTCAATATTTGGAAAAGTTGTAAAAGGAATTGAAATATTAAAAAAAATAGATAAAGAAGATTTGATTTATGAAATCATTATTTCTAATTAAATTTCTAAAGAGTATTTATTTATTTTTAACATTTCGGTATTTACTCCTGATGATCGTTTGAGAGCGACTTTACCTGTTCTCGCTATCTCAAGAATTCCATATGGTTCAAGTAACTTTTCCAATGCAACTAATTTACCTGGATCTCCTACCACCTCAAGTGTTAATGCAATATCTGAAACATCTACTACTTTTGCTCTAAATATTTGAACGATATCCAATATATTACTTCTTGTATCTTCCTTAGATGTAACTTTAAGAAGCATTAATTCTCTCTCAACAGCAGCAAGGTTAGTAAAATCTACGACTCCAAGAACATTAAATAATTTATTAAGTTGTTTGGTCATTTGTTGAAGGGTTTCATTATCACCCTCTACAACCATTGTTAATCTCGAAATGCCTTTAGATTCAGCAGGCCCAACAGCAAGACTATCAATATTAAAACCTCTCCTAGCAAAAAGGCCTGAGATTCTACTTAATGCTCCTGATTCGTCTTCAACAAGTACTGATAATGTATGTTTCATATTTTAAAAGGTTTTTAAATCTCTAATCCATTCATAAGAAATTTTATTAAATAATGAAGGGTCTTCATCATGTACACAATGACCTGAGTTGGATATTATTTTTAATTCTACCCATCTATGGAAATTTGCAATCTTTTTACCTAGAAATAAAGGTATGAAATTATCTTTTTCTCCCCATAATAATAAAAAAGGGACTTTTTTTGAAAGACTAAGTTGTTCTAATAGGTAAGAAGCTTTTAACTTTTCTCCCCTTGTTGACATGCCAATACACATAGCTCTCAATGATCTTGCAGCAGTTTTTCTTAAAACGGGCTTTTTTACAATATCAATTAATTCTTTATCGATATTATCTTTTTTGAAATAGGCAGAATTAAGTCCTAATTGAATTATTCCTAATTTATTTATTAAAAATAGAATTATTTCTAAAGGAAATATTATAAAAAAAATCTTTATAAAAATGATTTTAAATTTTTCTAAAATCAAATTAGTTTTTGATTCCTTTTGATTAATATCGAGTGGATCTGGTAGAGGTGATGCAATAACAGATAATATTTCATTTTTTAAATAAACTGCACATGTTAAAGCAACTAAGGATCCTAAGGAATTTCCAATTAAAACGATTTTATTTGAAGTTTTAGGACGAATTACTTTTTGAATAAAATCATTAACTTGATTACACCAAACTCCATTATCTAATTTCCCTATCTCTCTTATTCCTGGTTGAGCAGAATTCCCAAATCCAATTAAATCAAGTGAGTAAACAGAATATCCTTTTTTTGCAAAATAGTTTGAGTTCTTTCTCCAATGTTTACTACTTGCTCCGAATCCATGAAGCAAGATTATGGGACGTTTGTTTTCTTTTCCTTGAACACTCCAAAATATTTTGAATCCATTCCAGTCCCAGTAATTAGATTCACTCCTGTCTTCTAATTTGTAAGTAAAATCCATATTAATCAACCTTCAATTCCTTATTTAAAAATTTAAAGATATTTGCATTAGTTATTTTTTTAACAAAAAAATGCAGATAAACGTTAAATTATAATAATTGATTAAGTTTCCTATGGCTAAAGAAATTTTTAGTATTGCTGCTGTTTTCTGGATATTGATACCAATTGGGTTGGTTGGTGGTGCATTATTATTAAAATTTCAAGGAGATTGATTCTCACGAATACTGTATAAAGTGAGTTAATCTCGACAGATTAGGTACAACCTTAAGTATGAAGATTCTCTTAGTAGGTGCAACTGGAACTCTTGGAAGGCAGATAGCTAAGCAAGCTATTGAAGATGGTCATGAAGTAAGATGTTTGGTTAGAAATCCAAGGAAAGCTTCATTTCTTCAAGAGTGGGGCTGTGAACTAACCAAAGGAAATTTACTTATACCTGGAGATATAGAATATGCTTTACAAGATATTGAAGTAGTTATTGATAGTGCTACAGGAAGACCGGAAGATTCCAAAAGTATTTATGAGACTGACTGGGATGGGAAACTTAATCTTTTCAATGCTTGTGAATTAAAAAAAATAAAAAGGGTTATTTTTCTTTCGATTTTATTAACTGAAAAGTTTAGAAATGTACCTTTAATGGATGTTAAGTATTGCACTGAAAAACTTCTAGAGAAATCTAATTTTGACTATACAATTTTCAAATGCGCTGCTTTTATGCAAGGTGTCATTAGTCAATTCGCAATACCTGTTTTAGATAGTCAAGCGGTCTGGATGAGCGGTACTCCAACTAAAATTGCTTACATGAACACTCAAGACATGGCTAGAATTATTGTTACTTCAATAAATAACCCTAAATCTTACAAACTTTCACTTCCTTTAGTTGGGCCTAGGGCTTGGGATTCTGATGAAGTGATTTCTCTATGTGAAAAATATAGTAATAAGAAGGCAAAGATTTTTAGAGTCTCACCTTTTTTGATAAAAGTAACTCAGAACGTAGTTTCATTTTTTCAGGATGCATTAAATGTTTCTGAGAGATTGGCCTTCGCTGAAGTAACTAGTAGTGGAGTGGCATTAGACTCTGATATGAGCAATACTTATGAGCTGTTAGATATTAAGAAAGAAGATATTACTTCTCTAGAGAATTACATTAAAGATTATTATCAGCAGATTTTAAAAAGACTTAAAGAAATGGAAGCTGATCTAAACATCGAAGAAAAAAAGAGACTTCCTTTCTAAAGTTGCATTAGCAATTTGCATATAGTATATTTGTACTATATACAAATTTATAAATGTCAATTTCTAAATCAAAAAATCTGGAACGCAAGCTAAATAATATTGCTCAAGAAGCAACTAATGAATTAAATAATGTTTGCGGATCATCTTTATGGGAAAGTTTGGGCTTCATGTTTTTCGATCAACTAGAGGATCCTGAAAAAATTGCAAAGGCAAATTTTTACTATGGTCAACTTCAAATAATTAACGAAATTAAATTTTTTATATAAATTAAAAATCTTTGCAATTAAATTAATTCATTTGATGTAATTATCTTGAGATAAATTTTGTTTATTCTTTTCTGATAATATGAATCTAGAAAAAAAATTATTTAATGATTGAAACATCTGGTGTAATAGAAAAAGAACAAGGAAATGGTTTTTATTTGGTTACTTTAGAGCAGCCTGAAGGTCACCAATGTTTATGCAGAGCAGCAGGAAAGTTAACTAAATTTAGAATTAAATTGTTAGCAGGAGATAAAGTACTGGTTGAAATAAGCCCTTATGATTTAACAAGAGGAAGGATTACTTATCGTGAGAGAAATGCAGGTGGTGGTGGCCCCAGGTCTGGAAATTCTAAAAATAATGTAAGAAGGAAATAAATAATAAAATTTACTTAGATGATCTTTTGTATTGCTTCTTTAAATTCACTACGTTGTTTAACACCTTGCCACTGTTTTTTAAGTAATTTCTCTTTAAAAAGTTGTATTGTAGGAGTCCCATTTATTCCGGCTTGTTTAGCGATTTCTTGATCTTTATCAATATCAATTTCTATACCCTGTACAGCTCCATCAAATTCCTTTATAACTCTTTTTAGTTGTGGTTTTAATACATGGCATGGTCCGCAACTTGGAGAGCTAAAAATAACTAAAATTGGTTTATTACTCTCATGATAAAGCTTCCTCAGTGCATAACTACCTTTTTGCCATTCAGAATTTAAATCGAAAGTATCTTCATTTGTCTCCTCTTCATTAAAACTTGATGAAGACAATGTTTTCTCTGGTTCAGTTGTTTCTCTAATAATTATTTTTGATAAATTCTTCTCTGCTAACCATCTCTCAGCCGCTAATGCTGCCATACATCCTGTCCCAGCAGCTGTAACCCCTTGTCTCCACTCTGAATCTACAACATCGCCAGCAGCAAATATTCCTTCTATTGAAGTTTCCGGTCTTCCTGAATTACAAGCAATATATCCTTTTTTATCTAATTCAATTTTATTATTTAAAAACTTTGTATTAGGAGTGTGTCCAATAGCATAAAAAAGTCCTTTAACTTTAATTTCGACGTTACCTTTTTGTGAATTAATAGTTTCAACATTTTCAAGCCAATCAGTACCATTCGCTTTCTTGACTTTTGTATTCCAGTGTATTTCAATCTTTGAATTAGCTTTTACTCTATCTATCATTGCGGCACTAGCTCTTAATTTTTCAGATCTAACAAGTAAATGAACCTTGCTGCCATATTTTGTTAGATATGCGGCTTCTTCACAGGCAGAATCTCCGCCTCCAATAACTGCTAATTCTTCATTTCTAAACTGTGGCGTTGCTCCATCACAAATTGCGCATGCGCTTATCCCTTTGCTCCAAAATTTATCTTCATTTATAACACCTAACCTATTAGCACTTGCACCAGTTGCGATAATAATTGAATTTGATCTGATACTCCCTTCCAAAGTTTTTAGCTCAAAAGGTTTTTTACTGGTATCAATTGAAATTACATCGCTTTCATATAAATTTGTGCCCCATCTTTCCGCTTGAGCTTTCATTAAATCCATTAATTCAGGTCCTAATACTCCATCTGGAAAACCAGGATAGTTTTCAACGAAAGTAGTTGTCATTAATTGGCCCCCTGGAATTCCACCAGAATTAAATCCAGTTACTAAAAGAGGTTGAAGGTTCGCACGGGCAGCATAAATTGCAGCTGTATAACCTGCTGGACCAGAACCTATTATTACTAAATTTTCAATGTTGTCTTCTTTGTCTTTTATTTCCATTTAAGTATTTATTTATTTCTAATATTAATCAATAAGCCCTACTTATGAAGGTCGGATTTCACTCGGTTAATTTCTGATTTATTTTTTGATTTAATAATTCTCTTAATTCATTAGGGTAATTCAATACAGAACTTTTTAGGTTCTCATTTTCTTCACCAATATGCAATATCCACTCTCTGAACTCCTCTGCGATTGCGTAACTATCCTCATATTTTTCAAGAGTATCCATTACAGAAATTCTGTTGGTTGCCCAACAGGTTGCTACATCAATTCTTTTTCTTATGAAATTAGACATTTCCTCTTTGAAATTGACTATAGATAAGCATATGGATCGTTATAAACATTGTCTAATAAGTTACAACTTCGTACTTCCAAACAATAATTTAATAATTAGTTAATATTTGACCCTGTTGTTACGATAAATATTAAAAAAAGATAAAGAATTTAAGTTAAACTGCCTCAGTATGATTCACGAGTAACCTTTCAACTTCTTCAAATCCTTCTTTTGCTGAATTTAAAGCAAGCTCCTCACTAACTTTTTCTTCTGAAATTAATTTTGAAGATATTTTTCTTAAGAGAGTTTCTTTTTTATCTCTTAATGAAATAACTATTTCCTCTTCAATAATAGACTTTATAGCTTTAGAAATTATTTTTTTATCATTTGCTTCTTCAAATGTACCCTGTACTAGTTCTTGTATGAATAATCTATGTACCTCGCTACTTCTAAGGAAACTTTCAGTAGCATTGATAATTCCTTCAACAAGAGCTTCATCAGGCTCGGAATCATTTTCTGCTAATTTAAATTCCCAATCTAGATGTCTTCTCTGCCAGCCTGAAGAATGAAGGCTAGGCATTACTGTTTGAGAATAAGTGTCAACTGACATTTCATAAATTCTTTCAGCTAGTTTTTCACACCAGTCTTTTCCGTGTTTTTCTAAGTTTCTTTGCATGGTTTGTCTTGGAACAGCATGACCTCCATGATGACTATGACAAACTCCATCTGGGCATTCGATAGCTTTTATGCTCATTAGATTTTCAATACTTATATATTTTTCATAGCCATGATTTGATAAAAAGAAAATATATTTTTAACAAAACTCAAACTCCAAGACTTTTGACTTTATTCAAATTATCTTTAGTATGTCTAAAAAATACTAGAAATTGACAAAGATACTCATTCCTATTGAAACAGCCTCCGGAGAGAGAAGAGTTTCAGCTACTCCTGGAGCGGTAAAAAAATTAAAAGGTCTTGGATGCGAAATTTTTGTAGAGAGTTCAGCAGGAGAACTATCAGGGTTTAATGACATGTTATATAAAGAATCTGGAGGTGAAATTGTTAGTGAATCTAATATAAATATTTGGGAGAATGCTGATGTTGTTTTTTGTGTTCAAACTCCTTCTGAATCTAATTTATGTAAGTTAAAAAAAGGAGCTATTCTACTAGGACTTCTGAATCCATATGCTAATGAAAAACTTCAAAAAACTATAACTAGCAAAAAGATTTCAGCTTTATCAATGGAATTACTTCCAAGGATTAGTAGAGCGCAATCATCGGATGTACTTTCCTCTCAAGCCAATATCGCAGGATATAAAGCAGTTCTATTAGCAGCTAGTGAACTTGATAGATATTTCCCAATGTTGATGACTGCCGCAGGAACAGTACAACCTGCGAAAGTTGTTGTTCTTGGTGGAGGAGTCGCAGGATTGCAGGCAGTTGCCACTGCAAAAAGACTTGGAGCTATTGTTTTCGTGTCAGATATTAGGCCAGCTGTAAAAGAGCAAGTTGAATCTCTTGGAGCAAGATTTATAGAACTTCCTGAAATTGACGAAAAACCAGGCGAATCAGGTGGTTATGCAAAAGCAGTTACGCCTGAATTCCTTTCTAAACAAAAGGCTACGTTAACTAAATATTTATCCGAAGCTGATGTTGCTGTTTGTACTGCACAAGTCTTAGGTAAAAAAGCTCCTGTTTTAATCGATTCTCATATGATTGAAAAGATGCGACCTGGAGCAGTAGTTATTGATTTGGCCGTATCTCAAGGAGGTAATTGCGAAGGAACAAAATCTAATGAAACTATTATTAGGAATGGCGTAAAGCTAATAGGAGCTGGAGAGTTACCATCATCTGTACCTTATGATGCAAGTACACTTTATGCTAAGAACCTCACATCTTTGATTACACCTTTCATTAAAAATGGTGTAATTAATCTAGACAAAGAGGATGAATTAATCTCTGGCTGTTTATTAAGTAATGAAGGAGTTATCCTTCAAAATAAAGTTTTTGAAAAATGAGGTCTTATTTAAATTATGAATTTTGATAGCTTGCTCTGGGTTTTATTGCTTGGAAGTTTATTAGGTCTGGAGTTAATAGGAAAAGTACCTCCTACACTTCATACACCCTTAATGAGTGGAGCAAATGCCATCTCAGGAATAACAATGTTGGCAGCATTAACTGCAATTATAAAAGCAGAGCCAAATAGTCCATTATTAATAATCGGATCAATATCTCTAGGATTTGCTCTTTTTAACGTTGTAGGTGGTTTTTTTGTCACGGACAGAATGCTTGCCATGTTTAGTCGTAAATCTACAAAAAAAAATAAATAATTAATCAATTTATTAAAATGAATCTTCCTGATATTATTAAATTCGTTATAGATCTTCTAGCAGTGCTGTTATTAGCACTTGGGATAAAAGGTTTATCAAAAGTTAGGTCTGCTAGAGAAGCAAATATATTAGCAGCATTCGCTATGTTGCTTTCTGTTGTAGGTTTACTCTCTTACTATTTAGGTACTTCTGGAATCTCAGCTCAATCATGGGCTTGGATCATTATTGGATCTTTAGTGGGAAGTTTTTTTGGAACTTTACTTTCTAAGAAGGTTCCAATGACATCAATGCCAGAGACCGTAGCTTTATTCAATGGTTTTGGAGGAATGTCTTCTCTATTAGTAGCTATTGGTGCCTTTTTATTTCCTTTTAATGTAGTAGCAAAAGCAGGATCTTTAGAACCTTTTATTAATGATGTTTCAATTTCAGTTTCAATATTTGTTGGGGCCATCACTTTTTCAGGTTCAATCGTGGCCATGGCAAAACTACAAGGTTGGCTGTCCACCCCTGGATGGACTCAGGTTAAAGCTAGGCATTTTGTAAATATTGTTTTTGGTGTTACTTCATTAGTAGCCTTCATATACCTAATAAGTGGGAATATTAGTTCGATTTGGCTTTTAGTTATAGCCTCTACTCTTTTAGGAATTGGGGTAACTTTGCCAATAGGTGGAGCAGATATGCCTGTTGTTATTTCTCTTTTAAATAGCTATTCAGGGATTGCAGCTGCAGCTGCAGGTTTCGTTGTGGACAGTCAGCTTTTAATTGTAGCCGGTGCAATGGTGGGAGCAGCAGGCTTGATATTAACTCAGGTAATGTGCAAAGGAATGAACAGATCTCTGATTTCTGTTCTTTTTGGAGGCTCTTTATCTGCACAAACTATTACATCTTCTGGATCAGGGGAATATACAAATATAACTTCCTGTAGTGTTGAAGAATGTGCATTAACATTAGAGGCAGCAAATAGGGTAATCGTTGTTCCTGGATATGGTCTTGCTGTGGCTCAAGCACAACATACTTTGAGAGAAGTAACAAAAAAACTAGAACAAAATGGTATTGAAGTTGTATATGCGATTCATCCTGTAGCAGGTAGAATGCCAGGACATATGAATGTCCTTTTGGCAGAAGCAGATGTTCCTTATGAACAACTCAAAGAAATGGATGTTGTTAACCCTGAATTCCCAGCAACAGATGTTGTTTTGGTCTTAGGAGCAAATGATGTTGTTAATCCTCAAGCAAAAAATGACAAGAGTTCTCCTTTATATGGAATGCCTGTTCTTGATGTCCAAGAAGCAAGAACAGTCTTTGTAATAAAAAGAGGAATGAGCGCTGGTTATTCGGGTATAAAAAATGATTTGTTTGACTTGCCAAATACCTCAATGGTTTTTGGTGATGCCAAGAAAGTTTTAAGTGAGTTAATTGGAGAATTAAAGGATCTAGGAGTTGGCGATAAATAGTAATCTCTCATTTAAGTTCTCAGATTATATAAACAAAAGACCCTTTAAACAGGCTTTTCCTTGGATTGGAGGGGATCTTCAAACTTTAAGAGATACATTTATTTTTGATCTCCTCAAAGCTAAAACAAATAAAAAAATACTTTTACCAATAAATAATATTCTCTCAGAAAAATATGAGGGTGATTATCTCTTAGGGTTCTTAGAGTTGCCAGAAAACTTAGATTGTTTAAAAGGAATTGTTCTTATTACTCATGGATTAGGAGGATCTACTATGCGTTTTGGTTTAAAACGAATTGCTAGAAAATTAGTTAATAATGGGTTTGGAGTTCTTAAATTAAATCTTAGAGGGGCTGGTTCAGCTAGATATTTGGCGAAAGGGAATTATTCCGCAAGATGTTCTAATGATATTATTTTAGGGCTTAAAAATTTTAGACAACTTCTTAATTCTGAATTTAAAGATTCTTTAAAAAATAAAGAAGATTTACCTATATTTGGAGTTGGATTATCTTTAGGCGGAACTATTCTTCTTAATGCCTGCTTAGACCACAGATCAAGAAATAGTAGAAAATTATTAGATGGATTGGCTTGCGTAAGTAGCCCTTTAGATTTATTATCTTGCAGCAATTGTATAGAAAGACCTCGAAATTTTTTATATCAAAAATGGTTAATGCAACGTTTGAAAGGGCAATTATGGGATGGATTTAAAAACGAAGGGATTTTATTGCCTAAAAGTAGCTTGAGTAAAAAAATTAAAGGTTTAAAAACGATACGAGAATTTGATGCGAATTTCACTGCACCTAGTTGGGGATTCAAATCTTTAGAGGATTATTATTATCAATCTTCACCTATATTTAGGATTCAAAATTTAATTAACAATCTTCCCCCTACTCTTTTAATCCACGCTAAGGATGATCCTTGGGTTCCATATCAATCTACTTTAAATTTGAAAAATTCTTTGAATGAATCATTTGATAAATTAACTATTCTAATAACTAATAAAGGGGGGCATAATGGTTTTCATTCAAATAATGGTTGTTGGTCTGATGAAGCAGTTAAGAATTGGCTTTTAAGTCTTTAAAAAATATGTAATTTTAAAATTATTTTTCAAAAGGAGTTTTTTTGAAAATCCACTTTTCGACTGGATTACCATTAATAACATGAGAGGTGAAAATTTCTGATAATTTTTCTGGAGAAACTTTTTCATACCAAATTCCATCAGGCCAAATAAGAAGAATTGGTCCGTTTTTACATATTCTTAAACAATCAACTTTAGATCTCAATATTTGAATATTTTTTGAAGAAGGATCCTTCTCATAATTTTTTAAAGTCTTTTTAAGACATTCCCAAGTCTTATTGCCTTCATCTCCTTTAAAACATTTTTGTTTTGTAGGAGTTGCACAAAGTAATAAGTGCTTGTGGACATTCACTTTTTATTAACTACGTTGATATATTTTTTCCCTTTTTTTATCTCTTCTTGAACAAAAATTCTGGCCCAATTATCGACTTCTAGAATATCTTTTAAAGTTGGCTTTAAGTTGAGTTTATTCAAATGTGAATCACAAGTTTTATTTATAAAGATAGGAATTTCTTGAAAAGAAATTTTTTCTTTTAGAAATTGATCTACCGCCATTTCATTTGCCGCATTTAGTACTGCAGGCATTGTTCCGGAACATTTTCCTGCTGAGTATGCAAGTCCCATGCATGGATATTTTACTTCGTCCGGTTTTTTAAATGTAAGTTGACCAATCTCCGTTAAATTAAATCTTTTCCAATTAGTTTTGAATCTTTCTGGCCAACTCATTGCATATAAAATTGGGAGCTTCATATCAGGCCATCCTAATTGAGCTAAGACAGAAGAATCTTCCATCTCAATCATTGAATGAATAATACTTTGCGGATGAATAACAATTTCAATATTTTCATAGGACGTTCCAAATAGATAATGTGCTTCAATAACCTCTAATCCTTTGTTCATAAGAGTGGCAGAATCTACAGTTATTTTTCTCCCCATACTCCAATTTGGATGTGAAGTTGCATCTTCTACTGTGACATTATTTAAATCCTCTACTGCCCAATCTCTAAAAGCACCTCCTGAGGCTGTTAAATGGATAGCTTTTAAACCATTTGGGATTTGACCTGTTGAAAAATCGGCATTTTCATAATTAGGTAATCCTTGTAGGCATTGAAAGATAGCTGAATGCTCAGAGTCTGCAGGTAAAAGTCTACTTTTGTTTTCCTTTAAAGCAGGTATAACAACCGACCCCGCGGCAATTAATGTTTCTTTATTGGCAAGAGCAATATCTTTACCAGCCTTAATTGCTGACATCGTTGGAATAAGTCCAGCACATCCTACTATCCCAGTAATTACAGTATCGGCAGAATCCCAAGCTGCAACTGAATTAATCCCCTCCCGACCAACTAAAACTATTGGAGGATTACTTATTCCTAAATTATTAATATTATTTTTTAAATCTGTTAAAAGATTTTCATCCTCTATAGCAATAACTTCTGGTTTATGTTGACTAACTTGCTTCGTCAATAAGTCTATATTTCTCCCTGCTGAAAGAGCCACTACTTTAAATTTATCTGGAAGTTCACTTACTATTTCGAGAGTTTGAGTTCCAATTGAACCTGTTGAACCCAGTACAGTGATGTATTTCAATTTTCTCTAATATTTATAATATTTTCCCACTTAAAGGTGAATTTAAAAAATAAAAATTTTAAATTGGGTTTTTTCTTAAAATTTATATCCTAACCCATGTTGTTATTTCAGGGGATTGATCTATGAGTTCTACTCCTTTTTCCTTTAATGAATTTCTTATTTTATCGGCTTCTGCATAATCTTTTTCCTTTTTTGCTATCAATCTTTTATTAATAAGGGATAGTATTTGTTTCTCATTGATTTTGTTTTTGATTATTATTTCTTCTTTTTTTAATCCAAGCACTCCGGTCAGTTCCTCTAGTGTTTTTAAAGTTTCTCTAAGATGAAATTTTTCATTAGTATTTATTTCAAGGTTTTTAATTCTTTGGAATTGATTTATAAAGTTTTTAAGTGGTTTAGCTAATTCATAAATAATTGCAATTGCTCCTGCTGTATTGAGGTCATTATTAAGAGCATTAGTAAACTTTATCTTTTTTTGAGATACTTCATAATTGATTATTTCTTTATATTTTTCTTCAACAAATTCATTGGATTCATTTAGCTCAATCGATAGATTTTCTTTTTTAGTAATATCAAAAAGAGAAAGTGCAAGATTAATATTTTTCCATGCTTCGGAGGCGCTTTTCAAAGCCTCATCTGTGAAGTCAAGCGGCTTTCTGTAGTTTACAGTTAAAACAAAATATCTTAAGGCCATTGGACTTGTCCCTGATTCTAATAAGTCTCTAATAGTGGTGAAGTTTTTCAAAGATTTACTCATCTTTTGTCCGTTTACATTGACCATTCCGTTATGTAGCCAATAATTTGCCAGCTTTTTATTATTTGCCGATTCAGATTGTGCAATCTCATTTTCATGGTGAGGAAAGATAAGATCAGATCCACCTAAATGGATATCAATTGTTTCTCCTAATTCATCTTTTACCATCGCTGAACATTCAATATGCCATCCAGGTCTGCCTTCACCCCATGGAGAATTAAAAGATGGTTCATTAACTTTTGCATTTTTCCATAGAGCAAAATCTTGAGGAGCCTCTTTTTTGCTTTTTTCACTCACAGAAATTCTTCCCTGTTGATTAACATTTTGTTCTTGAATATTTTGATTACTTAGTTGTCCATAATTTTTATTTTTAAGTACTGAATAATAAACATCTCCGTCAACAGAATATGCATATCCTTTACTCTCTAAGATTCTAATTAATTCAACGATGCTTAGAATAGACTTGGTCGCGGTAGGCATGCTGTCTGCTCTCATAATCCCTAATGAATCCATATCTTTATGAAATTCAATGATGTTTTTTTGAGAAACTTCCTGCATGGAACAATTTTCTTCTCTTGCTCTTTTTAAAATCTTATCGTCGATATCAGTAAAATTCTGGACAAACTTAACTTTATAATTTCTGTAAATTAAAAACCTTCTAAGAACATCCCAAGCTATATAACTTCTTGCATGCCCAAGATGACATAAATCATAAACAGTTACGCCACAACAGTATATTTTTACTACTTCATCTATTGGTTTAAAGACTTCAACGTTCTTACTTAAAGTATTAAATAGTTTAATCATATTAAAAAAGTATTTATTTGAAGATTATTTGGTTTCCATCCAGTTATTTCCAACTCCGATATCGACTAGAAGTGGTACCTTTAATTTCACACAATCTTCCATAGTTTCTTTCACTAATTGCTTTGTAATTTCTAAGAAATCTGGTTGGACTTCGAACAATAATTCATCATGAACCTGTAAAAGCATCTTAACTGGAATATTCATCTTCAATAATTTTCTGTTCAATTGAACCATAGCTATTTTAATAATGTCAGCACTAGAACCCTGAATAGGAGCATTTGCGGCAGCTCTTAATGACTGAGCCTCCATTCCAGCTTTCCTAGCAGTTTGCAAATCTATTTCATACGGATCTTTTCCTATTAATCTGCCAAGTCCATTTTTATCAAATTTAAATTCTCTCTTCCTTCCGAAAATAGTTTCTACATAACCTTTCGAAAGGGCAAATCTTTCTTGAAGTTCTAGAAATTTAAAAATTTTGGCATACCTTTCTTTATATTTAATCAAAAATTCTTTAGCTTCTGTCGTACTTACCCCTGTAGAGCGTGCGAATTTTTTTATTCCCATTCCATAAATAACTCCAAAGTTAATGGTTTTACCAATTCTCCTTTCGTCAGAATTTATCTCTTCTTTTTCAAAAATTAATCGTGCTGTTAAAGAGTGAATATCATCATTTTTGTGAAATGCATTTATGAGAATTTCTTCATTAGCTAGGTGAGCTAGTATCCTTAATTCAATTTGAGAATAATCTGCTGATAGTAATTTCCAACCTTTTTCTGGCAAGAAGGCTTTTCTTATTCTTCTACTGAATTCTGTTCTGACAGGGATATTCTGAAGATTTGGATTACTACTGCTTAATCTTCCAGTGGCGGTAGCTGCTTGATTAAAGTTAGTATGAACTCTTCCGGTTTTTTCACTAATAAGGTTGGGAAGAGCATCAATATATGTACTTAAAAGTTTACTAAGAGTTCTATGTTTTATTAGATAGGGAATTATATCATGTTCTTCAACTAATCTTTCAAGAACAACGGCATCAGTACTCCAACCTGTTTTTGTTTTCCTTGATTTTTTTTTGTCAAGATTTAACTTTTCAAACAATATTTCACCAAGTTGTTTTGGAGAAGATAAATTGAATTCTTGCTTGGCTATTTCAAAAACATTTTCCTCAATATTTTCTAATGTACTTTTTAATTCTCTAGAAAGTTCATTTAAATAAGTGATATCTATTCTGATACCATTCATCTCCATTTCTGATAAGACTGGCTCTAAAGGTAATTCGATTTCTTTAAATAATTTTGTTAAATCCTTATTTTCATTATTAAATCTTTCTTTAAAAATTTTCGCGATCTTGTAAGTTAGAAATACATCATAACCACAATAAATACTTGCATCCTTAATGTCGACAAATGAAAAATCTTTATATTTTCCAACTGTTTCTTTAAAAGTTGGTGGCTTAAATCCAAATTCTCTAAAACTAATTTCACTCAATCCATGCTTTTCCTGATTATTTAGAATGTAGTCTGCTAGCAGGGTATCAAAAGTAACTCCTTTAAGATTTAGCCCATGGTTATAAAATATTTGTCTATCAAATTTGCAGTTTTGAAGGGTTTTTTCTTTTTCTGGATTTTCAATCCAAGATCTTAAATTAGAAAATATATCTTCAATTAATAATTGATTTAACTCATTTTTTTGTGATTGATGAGCAATGGGTATATAAAACAAATCATTAATGTCTTCGCCAAGACAAAAACCTATACCAACAAGTTCTGCATCTAGAGGATTTAAACTATTTGTTTCAGTATCTATGGCAACGATCTCTTTTGTGAACTCTAATTTTTTAATTAGGCTATCTAGTGTCGCAAAATCATTAACTATATTAACTTTTATTTTTGGGATTTTATTTTCTGTTCCCTCTAAATCTGCTGACGTTGAAACTTTTGATTCTTTTTCTTTTTGTTTGCCCTCATTATTTTTATTAAAACCGCCTTTACAAAATGCTGAATTAAAAATATCAACTTGCCTAAGTAAAGTTGATAATTCAAGTTTTTGAAGAGATTCGGAGAGAGAATCTTTATTGATTTTATTTAGTTCATATCCATTGCTTAATACCAGGGGCACTTCAACATCTATTCTTGCTAAATCTCTTGAAAGATAAGCATTGAATTTATCATTTTTTAACTTTTCTCTTACGGCACCTTTTATAAATCCCTTATATTTTTTATCCCCATCTTGTTGAATATTCTCTAGGGTTTTGTAAATCCCATCTAAGGTATCATTTTCTTTTAATAAATTTATTGCAGTTTTTGGTCCGACACCTTTTATTCCTGGAATATTATCAGAACTATCACCAGTTAATGCTTTTAAATCGACAACTCTTTCTGGATAAACTCCTAATTTTTCTTTGACTCCATTTTCATTCATTAAAGTTGGATTACCACTTTTAGCATAGGGACCTCCTCCCATATAGAGAACATAAATATCTTTTTGATCATCAACTAATTGAAATAAATCGCGATCACCAGAAAGAATATTTACACACCAACCTTTTGAGGACGCATCATTAGCAATTGTCCCTAAAAGATCATCAGCTTCGAAGCCAGGAGATTTAAAAATAGGTAAATTAAGACTTTCTTTTAAGATTATTTCTAATTGTTTAATGTCTTGGAAAAAAACATCAGGAGCCACATCTCTATTAGCTTTATAATTTGGATCTAGTTCATGTCTAAATGTTGGTTTCTCTGTATCAAAAGTAATACAAACTCCTTCAGCATTGATATTTTTGCAATTATCTAAAAGGCTTTTTAAAAATCCATAGGTGACACTAGTTGGGAAACCTTCTTTAGTTGTTAATCCCCCATCAACACCTTTGCTAAATGCATAGAAGCTTCTAAAGGCTAGAGAATGGCCATCAACTAAAAGTAAAATAGGTTTTTTTGAGTCTTTGGATTTCAAACTCATTTTCTTTTATTGGCCCAAGGTGGAATATCAATAAAGATTTGTTC
This sequence comes from Prochlorococcus sp. AG-676-M04, assembly GCA_003210895.1. Classification (GTDB taxonomy): domain Bacteria; phylum Cyanobacteriota; class Cyanobacteriia; order PCC-6307; family Cyanobiaceae; genus Prochlorococcus_A. Next base: position 39,922 of record QCUB01000002.1, on the reverse strand, counting down.
ACCTGGTCTTAAACCATCAATTATTGTAGTTTTATTCCCGCTACTAATGCCTATTTCTATCTTTTCAAATTTAGGAGCATTATTTTTATCTACTTTTAATACACCTTTTTCTCCTTTTTCCGTGACAATCGAAACTGTTGGAACTAAGATTTTTTCTTCATTATTTTTAACTTTAAATTCAAGATCAGCAGTCATACCAATTTTTATTTCCTCAGAAATTTCTTTGAAGTTCAAGGTTACTTCAAATGAAGTAACATTATTATCTTTTACTGCCCTCTCAGCTATTTTTTTAACTATTGCACCATATTTATTTGAAGGAAAAGCTTCTATCCTTACAGAGGCTTCTTGACCTGTTTTTATCCTTCCAATATCACTTTCTGGAACTTTAGCAATAATTTCAACCCCTTCTGATAATTCAAAAATAAAGTTTTTAGCTTTAGAGTCCGTACTTAAATTTGAACTAGGAGTAACATACGAGCCTATTTCTGCATATTTAGCTGTTATTTTCCCTGAGTATGGAGCTTTTATTAAATAAAAATTTTTTTCGGCTTTTGCATCACTAAATTTCGCTTCGCTTGTATGGTATTTGTTTTTATAGCTTTCATAATCCTCTTTACTAACTGCTCCCTCTTTAAATAAAAATTCTCTTCTTAAATATTCAGATTTTTGTTTTTTAAAATTTAATTCAAGTTCTTCAAGCTTATAGATGAAATCTTCATCATCTAGAGAAGCCAAAATCTGACCTTTTTCTACGAGATCACCTTCTTCTACTTTAATTTCTTCTATTATTCCTTGTTTCCTTGGGCCAATATTGCTTGTTCTAGTAGCCTTTACTTCTCCACTAGTGTTAATTGATTCAGAAAGGATTCCCTTTTCAACCGAAACTACAAAATTTGATATATCCTTTGGTTTGTTTTTCTTAAAAGAATTACTTAAAAAGATAAAAAACGTTGCAAGTACAATTAATGCAATTCCACTTTTTGTATTTAAATTCTTTTTTATTAAATTAAACATATTTTTTAGTAAGCAAGCAATTAAGGATATTTAGAAACTATAGTGAATAATCGAAACGATTATGATTAACTTATCCATGGTGGGTTAAGTAAACTCTATATTACAAGAAGATGCTTCTATGACTAATTTATCTATAAATTTTTTCAAATGTTAAAAGCCGGTATTATTGGATTGCCAAATGTTGGGAAATCAACTTTATTTAATGCACTTGTTGAAAATGCAAAAGCCCAAGCTGCAAACTTTCCCTTTTGTACTATTGAGCCAAATAAAGGTATTGTTTCAGTCCCTGATCAAAGACTTGAAGAGTTAGGGACTTTAAGTTCTAGTCAGAATATTATCCCCACTAAAATTGAATTTGTAGATATTGCCGGTCTTGTAAAAGGTGCTAGTAAAGGCGAGGGTTTAGGAAATAAATTTCTTTCCAATATTAGAGAAGTGGATGCAATTGTTCACGTCGTGAGATGTTTTGAAGATAGTGAGGTAATTCATGTTTCAGGGAAGATTGATCCTTTGGATGATATAGAAATTATTAATTTGGAGCTGAATTTAGCTGATTTATCACAACTTCAAAAAAGAAGAGAAAGAATCAAGAAACAAGTTAAAACAAGTAAAGAAGCAGCACAAGAAGATTCTTTATTAGAAAAAATTGAGGATAAGTTACAAAAAGGTCTTTCAGTCAGGTCAATATCTTTAAGCGATGAAGAAAATTTAATGATTAAACAATTGGGGTTTCTTACTGCAAAACCAATTGTTTATGCGACTAATTTAAATGAGAATGATTTAGCTGAAGGTAATGATTTCTCTTTAGAAGTACAGAGTTTTGCAAATTCTAAAAATACAGAATGTATAAAAATTTCAGCCCAAGTTGAATCAGAATTAATAGAGTTAGAACCTGAGGATAAAAATGATTACTTAATGGGTTTAGGTGTAGAGGAAGGCGGATTAAAATCTTTAATAAAATCAACTTATAAATTATTAGGATTAAAAACTTATTTTACAACTGGAGAAAAAGAGACTAAAGCCTGGACAATAAAAGATGGGATGACTGCTCCACAAGCCGCAGGAGTAATACATACCGATTTTGAAAAAGGCTTTATTAGGGCTCAGACAATTTCATACCAAAATTTATTAGATTCAGGTTCAATAGCTAATGCAAAGAATAAGGGATTACTTAGAAGTGAAGGAAAGGAATATGTTGTAAATGAGGGAGATGTAATGGAGTTCTTATTTAATGTGTAATATTAATAAAATGGAGGATATTAAATCACAACTACCTGTTTTTTATGAAACAGCTCATGCAGAACTAGCTTCCGCTTTAGAGATGCTTGCAGCATGCAAAGGAACCGACACGCCAAATCATGCATTCGGTTATTTTATGCATGCCAAAGATGAATATAATCATGCGAAATCTTTTTTTAAAATGCTTTCTCAAAGAGGTAAGAAGGTATCCATAGCATTAGCTAGAAGATTTAGATTTACTCCTCCCTCATTAATTACAAAGGGCTACCTATCTAGTGAAGGCTTTTTGATAGATACTATGAAATTAAAAGACTTTATAGCTTTTGTTTATACAAATGAACTCTTGGCTAAATCATCTTTTGAAAATATATTGAAGTTGGTTGGTCCTAATACTGAGGAAGGGAAGAAAATTTCTAGAATTATGTTGGACGAATTACGTCACCATGGTATGGCAAAAAAATATTTCTTAAATCACTATCCTGCTTTACAACCTTGGCAGCTTATGATTTATCGTATAAGAGAGACGATTCAAAATAAAGGAAGAAAAATATATGATTCAAATTTAAAGTTTCTTGACAGACTTCTTAAGCCTGTATACATGGGTATGGCTTACATTGCTGGCAGTATGGCGAGGAAATTAAATCTCAATGAATTCAAAAGAGAAGGTGAAAATCTTATGAATATTTCATCTCACTCTATACTCTAAAGTTTTATCTAAAAAATTTTATCAAAATGTTTATTGGTGTTGCTGGATATAATCATGAATCAGCTGTTGCATTAGTTGATAAAAATGGAGTACTTATTGATTACTACAGAGAAGAATCTTTAAGTCGAATTAAGGGTGATAAATCCTTTCCCAGGAGATCAATAAAAAAATTACTAGAATCTAATAATTTAAAAAAACAAGATATTGAGAGGGTTGTCTTCTATGAAAGACCATTGAGTGCTTTCCTTCATACTATAAAAGAAGCTTCTCTAAATATGCCCAGGGGCCTCGCTTTGCTTGCGCATCAGTTTCGCAATTTTAATCGCTCATCTGTTTCTTGTTATTTAGATTTCGCAAAACTTTTTAAAGGATTAGAAACTAAGCTAATATATTCTGATCATCATTTATCGCATTCTCTAACTGCTCTTGCATATTCTAATACCAAGAAAGATATTTGCTCTGTAGTTGTTGATGGGTTTGGAGATAGAAGTACTGCTTCAATTAGTCAAGTCGTTAATCCAACTGAAATTAATGAGTTGTGGCAATGTCCATACCCAGTATCTTTAGGACTTTTCTACTCAAGTATTACTGATTACTTAGGATTTGCAATTAATGAAGGTGAATATAAAGTAATGGGTTTATCTGCCTTTGGCAATTCCAATAGTAAATCAGCAAAATTAGTTAGTAATCTTATGGATTGGGACAATAGTTCAAATAAATTAATTGCCGAAATGAGTTATTTTGATTACCATTTATCAACATCAAACTCATACAGCAGTAAATTAGAGGATTTGTTAGGTCCTGCTCGTAATCCATTCATTCCACTTGTCCCTGGAGATAGAGATTTTCAGAAATGTGCAGATATAGCTAAAGGTGCTCAAAATTTGACTGTTTATCTCCTTGGTAAAATTTTTTCTCATGCTCACAAATTAACCAACTCCAGGAGATTTCTTTTTTCAGGTGGAGTTTCTATGAACTCAGCCTCAATTGATAGTCTTGCTCAACTACCATTTGTAGATGAAATAATTATTCCTCCAAGTCCGGGAGATGCTGGTTGTGCAATTGGAGCCGCTTTTTATGGCTTCATAAAATCTAATTCTTTTAAAAATTCAAATATTTCTAAGCCATCTTTATTTCCCTCTATGATTGAAACACGTAATGATGAACTACTCGCAGAGAAAATTATTAGTGATCAATTTAACGTTTTAGAGAGAAATGAAGAAGATGCTTTTTTAAAAGCTGCTGAGTTAATAAGTTCAGGCGAAGTGATTGGCACAATATTATCTAGAAGTGAAACAGGTCCAAGGGCATTAGGTAACAGATCCCTAATATGCGATGGAAAAAATAAAGATGCTGTAAAAAACTTAAATTCTTTTATTAAAAACCGAAGTCCCTTTAGGCCTACTGCACCAGCCATGAGATATGATACAGCAAAAAAATATTATCAATTGAGACCAGAAATTTATGATTGCTATAAGTCTATGAGTGCAACTTGTAAATGTATTAAAAATAATATTTCATTAGAATTCCCAACAACACATGTTGATGGAACAGTACGTATTCAAATTGTAGAAAATGACTCTTCTTTGGACAAGTTACTTTCTAAGTTAGAACCCATGGAAATCGAAGTTCTAGCTAATTCCTCCTTAAATGTAAGTGGTGATCCTACATGTTTTGACTTGATTGATGGGCTTATGGTATGTGCAAGGACTCCATTAAGTTACCTCTTGACTGATTTTGGGTTGTTATTTAAGAAAAATTCTTGTTAATTAAAATGCTTAATTTTTTTCGATTTTTAAAACACATAATAGTTTCTTCTTGGAAGAATGCTACGCCTATTCAGGCTGCTCTTATAACTGCAATTTTATTAGCGATAATCATAATTTTAATAATAAGCGTTGTACAAGTAATTGTCCCATTTACTTACATAGCCATATAGCTTTTTTGGATAATTAAAAGTTTATATTGATAGATTAAGGAAGCTTATTTTTTATTAAATTAAAAACTTCCGATCTTGTCTATCCATTTTTATACGATGCTCCTAAATAAAATTAAAATAATAAATATTTATTGATTAGGTCTAAAGGACTTTTAAATTTGTAATAAATGATATTTATTTTAATATATATAAATATTCCTGTTTCATATTTGTTCTTATGAAGAGTAAAAGAGAAATCTTAAAAAGTATAATATATACGATTTTATTTTTCCCACTAATTTTTTTTATACTAGAATTAACATTTTTATTATTAAATAAATCAAATGATAAATATATAAGTGGAACAATATACGATTCTCTCACTGGATGGAGAAATAATTGCAAAGATAAGAATATTAATCCAGAAAACTTAGATTTTTTAATTTGTGATAAACATGGATTTATAAAGACTCCTTATCAGACAGATAACAGGAACAAAAATATATATGGGATTTTACTCCTAGGAAATAGTGTTGCAATGGGGGAAGGACTTTATGGATTTAATAATGAGAAAACTTTTGCTAGTCAATTAGAGAAAAACTTAAGAAAAGAAGATTCCTCAATTGATCTAGTGAATGCAGCTTATTCTGGTTTTAATACATGGCAGGAACACGTAGAGACATTAAGGTATTTAAATTCTGAAATCTTTCATAATGATTTACCTTCGGCAAATCTTATTATGAGTTTTGGAGGTATTCAGGATTTTTGGAATTTTATAAGGCTCTTATCTACTTCTAACAATGTCAAAGATAAAGAATATAGTTTTGCTAATGGAATGATGATTAACAAAACAAACATTGAATATATAAATTTTTTAACAAGTAGTTCATTAGGAAATATTAAAAGTGGTTTTTTTGCATTTGTAAATTCAATAAAAACAAGTAGTCATTTTCTTTCTAATTTAGATTACTTTCTCTCTAACAAAAATATAAAACCAGGATTTTATGAAAGAACCCAATTATCAATTACTATTCCATCTAGTGCAAAAATTAGAAATCTTAAAGAGATCTTGAAAGACCGATTTGATTTAGATTTTGAAGAATATGAGAAGATCAAAAACTATACAATACAATCGACAATAAGAAATATAAGTTCTACAAGTAATCTTAGTATTGATAGCAACTATATTTATATATACGCACCAAATTACTTTAGTTCTTTATCAGAAGATCAATTAAATGGAAATAACTATAAATATTTGATTGGGATAAAACATTTAATCGGAAATCCAAAGTTTCCTCTTAAGATTTTGGAAAGAGAAATGTATTTAATTGAGAAGGATTATAGAGAAACTTTATTAAGAGAAATAAAGAATCGTAGCAATATAACTTTTATTGATTATTCTCAGAAGGCTGAATCAACTAACTGGTTTTTTGATTATAGCCATTTTACTGAATTTGCTGCTAGTAGACTGAGTACTAATCTCGCTAAAGATGTTATAAAAATATTAAAGAAATGATTAGTTATTGTAAAATAGGATACTTAATATATTAACTAATATGTCTTTTCTTATTAGTCTTTATGACTTTTGAATACACAAAGGAATAATATAAAAAAAAAATTAAAATTTAATGAAATTAAACTTTTTTTTCAAATTAACTTTAGGAGTTATTTTTGCACTTCCTATTGCTTTATTTTTTGGAAATGAATCTCTAGCAAATAATTTTTCTAATAGCTTAGAGTATCAAATAAATGATAAAAATCTTCTAGCCTGCGGCGGCGGCGGCGGCGGCGGAGGCGGCGGAGGCGGCGGAGGCGGTAGTAAACCTGGAGCCTTAAAAGCCAAAAAATTAAACACTAAATTGAATTTCAAGAAAAGACAATTGTCTAAAGCAGCAGCTGCTGGAGAAGATACTTCTGCATTGCAGGCAGAAATCAATGAATTAGAGTCTAAAATTGCAGAAATTAATTAGACCCATAAATTGATAATTTAAAATATTTATTAGAAATATCTAATAGCATATTTTTAAATATTCATCTTCAAAAACTTCTTTACCAAGCTTGATTGATTTTTTTAAGTCAATACAAGCTTTTTTTATTTCTTTCATCTCAAAATGTGTAAGGGATTTGTTGTAAAGAGTACTGTAATTGCGAGGATTTATTTTTAGAGATTTTTTAAAATCTTCTAAGGCACTTTTGTAATTTCTTAATTTAAAGTTGCTAACTCCTCTATTATTGAGGGCTATTATATTAGATTTGTTATTAAATTCGATTGATTTACTGTAATCTTCTAATGCTCCAAAATAATCATTTATTTTAAATTTTGAATTCCCCCTATACAAGTAAGCATAAGAATCATCTTCATCATATTCAATCGACTTACTAAAATTATTGATAGCATCTTGATAGTTAAAATCTATAAATTGGGCAATAGCAATATTATAAAAAATTTGATCCTTAAAATTCTTTAAATAATTTAATTTCTCATAATCATCAATTGCTCCTTTAAAATCTCTATAATCAAATTTGGATTTCGCCCTATAAAAGATAACTCTCATATTAGGATTTATTTTAAATGAATAGTCAAAATCTTTAATTGCTCCTATAAAATCTCCATATTCATGTTTAGCCTTTCCTCTTTCTAAAAAAAAGAAAGGATTATTAGGATCTTTTGAAATTGCTTTAGAATAGTTTTTAATTATTTCTTTATTGTGATTATTAGTTTTTTCTTTAGATGAAATTTTATTTTCATTTAAGAAAGAACAACCAGAAATGTTTAATACAAGAAATAAATATGTGAATACTCTTATTGGAAGATTAGTAATTTGTTTTTTGATATCTTAATTTAGTTATTTTTTAATTTAACTTAAATCTGAGAAAAGATAAAAGCCTATTTTATTCATAATTATTTAAAATTATAACCCAAGTATAGTTTGGGGTATTAAAATTCTTTATTTATCTGTTTAAATATTAATTTGAAAAAATTAATCAATAATACAAAAAGGCAACCAATACAACTTGCAATAAAACCGAAGATAATCATGACAAATTCTTCGTCATCATTGCCAAATAGCATCTGAGGTAAATGTGGTGATATTGGCATTATCTCTTAATAGTATTTTCAATATCTTCTAAAAGATGTTTAGTTGATCTAATAAATCTGTTAGTTAATAGATATTCTTGAACTTCTTTAAATTTCTCAACTACTCTTTTACTTAGTTATTTTTCTTTGAGCCATATTCAGATTACGATTGAACTGAAATTTAGTTTTTTGGTGACGTTACTTTAAGTATTTAAAAATACAATAAACATAAAATAGAATTTTTTACTTAGGGTTTAAGAAAAATTATTGTATTCTTAAAATAATTGATTCACTAAATTATTAAGCATTTGATAATGTCGAATTTATTAATAGTCATTATTTTTTGTTTTATATTTGTAATCGTTAGATTTCTTTTATTGATTTATAAGAAACCATACAACAGATCACAAAAAAAAAGCTTTGAACCTTTAATAACTCCTATAAAGGAACAAGAATATAATCCTGATATTAATACTAATAATTGGCATTTACATAAAAATAGATTAACTAAATTTGGTAGATCCCAATATAAAGGATTAACTTTTTTTGTTAATTCAGAGAATAGAATTTATTATCTTTCTGAGGACGGTAAAAAGTTTTATTGCTAAGTTTATAAATTGAATTTACAAATATTTAAAACGGAGGAATAAATTGTGAATACTTGTATTTTTATAAATACAATAATCTTAAGAAAATTTACTAAAGAGATATAAAATAATAAAAGAGTAAAGCAAAAAATCGAAAAATGCAGCTCAAAGAAGATCTTCAAATTTATTCATTTTGAATAGAATTGCTAGAAAAATTGAGCTTAAACTGTCATATATAAATGAAAACAACCATTTATGAAATATTTATTTATATTGTCTGAAAAATTCTACGGGATAATTGAATGGGAGTGGAATTTCTTAAAAAAACTTAGAAAGAAAAGAAGAAAGAACATTTTTCTAAGGGGCTCTTTTGTTCTTTTTAGTTTGCTTTCAATTTTGTCAATATTATTTTTCCCACCTTATTTTTTTGGAATTCTATTAGGTGAGGGGATAAAATTTAGTATTTTTTTCCTTTGGTTATGGATTTTAAATTTGAAGTTTTTTTGAGAATTAATTCTTTTATATAAAGTCTCGATTTAAAATTGGAATTATATCTTTATATATTATGCCAAAAATATTTAAGCAAAATAAGTTCGCTTTAATGGGAGCGAATATTTTAATTGTTGGAATTTGGATATCATCTTCTTCAGTTGTTGTTAATTTAATTATTTTTGATGATGCTCCTTTTTATATATATAAGATTGCATCTCTAATAAAGTTTCTTCCTCCAATTTGGTTAACTTGGTTTCTATGGATTAAGAGAGGTGGATTAAAAAAATAGAAGTAAATCAGCAAAAATACGGATTTGATTTTAATCGAGATATATTAAGCTTTAAAAGCTTACTTGAAATTATTCTTGTGAGAATTAGGTAACAAGAGGTCATTTCAGCTAAAAAATGATCTCTTTTTTTTAGCTATTTAATTAGAATAAGAGGAGTTTGTTAGTGGCCTTATTGGCATAGACGAATGATAAATGATTAAAATAAGAAAAAATTAAATTGGCAATCTACTATCTATTTCAACAGCTCCTGAATCCATTAGACGACCAATTTTAATAACCAATGACATATCTAATCTAGAGAATTCTGATTGATTATTAGTAATCCAATCCAATTCAGATAAAGTTATTACCCCAATTGTATTAACTTTAAGAAAGAGTAAGCCTATATTCATTTTTTTAATTAGTTGCTTTTTTACCTTTAGCAATCATTAGCACCGGTACTAATAAATATGCAAAGAATGAAATGAGAAAGATATCTAAGTTCATTTTAAAAAATACCTGGAATTATCCAGCCAAATAAGCCGTAGTTTACAACTAGTGCGAAAAAGCCCATCATTGCCATTCTTCCATTAGTTCTCTCAGCATTTTGCCAATAGTTAGGTTTTGAGTTTTCCATTTAATTTTGTGATAATTGTTTGAGTAAGTCTTAGACGTAGCCTGGGATTATTTGTCCAGTAGTTAGATATGCGCCAATTGCAGCTATAAGTCCAATCATTGCAAATCTTCCATTAAGTGTTTCTGCAACAATTTTTTCTTTTTCGATTGATTTTGTTTTGGTGTTTGTTTGAGTCATTTTTTTAATAATTTTAATTAGGTTTTGAACTTTTAAAATTTCTCATTGGTAGAAAATTAATGCTCTTAGAGAAATTGCTGTACATGGAATTTCACCTAATTGGTTTATATGCTTTTAAAAGCTTTTTATAAAGTTCAGGAGAAATTGGTTCCATTTTTAAAAGATCCCTGGAATGATTTGACCTGTTGTTACATATGCGCCTAGCAAAGCAACAAAACCGATCATCGCCCAACGACCGTTAACTTTCTCTGCATTTTGAGGGTAACCATCATATGAAACAGACTCATCAATATATGGACGAGTCTCAGAAGGAAACATATTCTGTCTTCCGCCTGATTCTGTTGTTACTTGTGAATTGGCCATTTTTAATTATTTAATTGTTAATAAATGTAACACATATATTAATTAATGTAAAGTAAATAAATGAAATTGATCGATTTCTTAAAAAATTGTCGCAGTTTCGATACAGTACTGTAAAATAATAGGCTTAAGCGTATCTTTTGTTGTGTTTTGTTTAAATTATTTAAATATTTTGCCGACGTTTTTGCTCTAGTAATTTAGCTGTTTTTGTTAAAAATTTTGGTTTGGTACTTTTTCTTTTGAATTAAAGTTTTAACTAGAAGGATTTATTCATCAAGTTTTAGATTTATTCTGCCTAGCCAAAATTGTGCGAAACCTCTGTCCAGCCATGTTCTTGTAATTCGTGCCATCGTTCCCAAGCTTCGTCTAGGCGCATTTGGCTAGAGGATTTAAAGCCTGCTGGCTCTCCAAGATGATTCGTATAAAAGATATGAGTAAAGATTTTGATATTGTTATGTGGCGATTTTTTGCATTTCTCAAAGAAGATTAGGCTGCTCCCCTCAGCATTAAGAAGACAACCTTTTGGCGTATCAATACGACTACCATAAGAAAAGTTAGACCAAACATTAGCCCGTCCAGTTACCATTTATAAAATAATACACTTGTACTATATTTTTATATTATATTCATCTTGATGTCAAGAGTTTTATTAGGTTAAGTACTTATTTACTATTTAAAAATTTTTATTTTAATTAGTAAAATACTTTAATTAATCAATGAACCATAGAGAAGACTTAGAGTTTCAACTACAGAAAGTTATACTGGCAATACAAGAGGTTATTGAGGATGTCTACATAACTGATAAGGAAAAGCAAGAACGAATAAAAAAACTAATTAATTACAAAGAAGCAATTATTTATAAAGGAAAAGAACTTCGTATTGACTTAGATGCGGCGTAGAATAATTAAGATCATTTTTATCAGTTATAAGTAATAAAGGATTGCTATTATCAGTTAAATAAATTAATCACAATCAATATTAATGTCGCCTGGAACTTCTGATTTAATACTTTTAATTTTAGTTTTCGTTGGTCTACAAGCTTGGTGGATAATCCCATTAGTTAAAAGTAATCAAAAATTGAATGAAAAAGAAAATGATTTAAGAGTAGAAATTAAGCAGTTAGAAAAAATTTATAGAAAGTAGTAGTTATATTTAGTTTTATCTTTATCTATATAATTAATACAATATTTAACTCATATGAAAATTAAACAACTTACGTTCCCTTTTCTGATATTAGTTCTAACTTTAATATCTCCAGAATATTCTTTAGCAGAAGAAAAAATTAAAGTTATCCCATTAATTCAAACTTCTAAAGGCTTAAGCGGAAAAAGTTTTAATTATCTAGAAGGAGAACCTGAATTAAGGCTTTTGAAAATTAAAATACCGGTAGGTTTAAAAACTCCAATCCATAAGCACCCTTCTCCAATGTTGATACATGTCACTCGAGGGAAGTTAAGACATGTTAGAGGTAGAGTTATAAATACTTTTAGAGCAGGGGACGTTTTTGTTGAGAGTAATAATGGTGGCGAACATTATGTAAAAAGTATTGGAAGAAAAGCTGCCATTCTTCATGTTGGTGTTATTTCAGTAGTGGGAGTGCCAACCACAATTAATAAATAAAATTTATTATTTAATTCATTTATACATTTTGGAAACTGAATTGATTTGTTTTTAAGAGGAGCAACTGTAATGAGAAATACCTCCATTATTAAAAAATTTAATTGGCTTTAGGCGATCATATTTTTGTGCTATTTCTAATGACTGCTCTTCATATGGATTGCTGAAGATAGTTTGTAACTCTTTTATTTTACTGTAATTACCCTCCTCAGCTTCTTCATATGCAGGAACTATCATCCATTCACGCCAAGTAAATTTCGGGTTTACTTGTTTCATTGATTTGGATATTTGAGTGGCATGAATGTCTTTTTTAATACAATCGTGCCATTTTTTTAACCAGTTTTTCCATTTTTTATCAAGTTCTGTGGTTAAAGGTAAATAAAAACTCTCTTTTAAAAAAGATATATTATCAGGAATATGAGAAAGCTTTCTGAAGAAAATACTGAAGTCGGCTTTAGAGTTAATCATAAGCTTAAAAAGCTCGTTGATAAGAGTTTCGTCGTATTTTTCAAGACCAAGCTTTTTTACCCACATTGATTGCATTTCTTTGCTCATTAATTTAGAAAAATCATTTTTAATTTTCTCTAATTTTTCTATGTCTTCTTTATTTTCTAAAAGTAATGGCATTAGAGATGAACAAAACGTCTTAAAATTGATTTCGGCAGCAAAAGGCTGATTGAAAAATGAAAAATGCTCTCCACCTCCAGTCCAAGGCTGAAATCTTGGATCAAATAATTCACAAAAACCAAAAGGACCGTAGTCAAGAGTAAATCCTCCGACAGCACAATTGTCGCTATTAAAATTACCTTGGCAATAACCGACTCGCATCCAGTTAGCGACAAGTGATATAAGTCTTTCTCGATATAAACAAGCCAACATAATCACCTTCTCAGTAAATGAATTACTAGGATCAATGTAATCTTTATAGTTCCTGTCTATAAGATGTTGCACAATAATTTTAAGCTCATTAAAAGCGTCATCATGTGAATTGCTTCGAACTCTGCGAGCAAAGAGTTCAAGCTGGCCTACACGCAAAAATGATGGCGCGACTCGTGTAGTAATTGCGGCATGATTATCAACCATAATATCAGGCTCAAAATACGTTGAACCTTCTGTATACCAAGGCCTTCTAACTATTTCTGTCCCTGAGACATAAAGGGTTAAAGATCTTGAAGTAGGAATACCTAAGGCATGCATTAACTCCTGTGCAAGAAATTCACGAACACTCGATCGTAGTACCGCTCGGCCATCAGCACCACGACAATAAGGTGTAGGGCCTCCACCTTTTAGTTGCATCTCCATTCTTTTCCCTTTAAATAAACCTTCGAATACTGAAATTGCCCGACCATCTCCATAGCCATTTCCTGTCCCAAAAGGACATTGCTGTGTATATTCAGTACCATAAATTGACAATGCATACCCCGTAGCCCAACCAAAGGGGATCATTGGATACTCTGCAACTTCAATATCACCTGAAAATAAACGGCAAAACTTTTTATCTTTTATAAGTTCAGAACTTAATCCCAATTCTTCAAATAATGTTTTGCTGTGCGTGATATATATTGGATCTGGAATTGGTTTTGGAGTTACGGGTACATAATGACCTGAATAAATGGGTCTAGGCATGTGATCATTACCATCTTTTGTCGACTGAGGATCAGCATTAAGTGAATTCATTAAAGAAAAATCTGCTAATTGTGAAAACTCAGAAAAATTTTTAGTTGATTTATCTTTTAATGATTCAGATTTTCTTGACATTAACTTAGACCTTTATACTAGATTATGTTGTAATTGCCTGAAAATAAACAATAACTAATATTTTATATTTAATCTCTTTTCAATATGATTTTGACTTATATTTTGTTGACAATAGATTTAACATTGTAGGAAGTTAATACGTTATTTTTATGGCTATTTAAAGAACAGTTCTAGATTTTAAACTCAATAATACCTTTGAAGAATATGAAAACCATATGAATGCACCTTCACAAAAAGTGATTTTCAAAGAGATGGGGGTTAAAACTTTTTATATAGTAAAATCCATAGATGATCCCAAAAGAGCAATAGTAATGTTTCAAGAATCTAAAAATGTTTTATATGATATTTTTATAAATCCTGAAACAAAATCAATCGTTGAAGCTTCTGAACATATTTATGAAGGTACAAAAATAACTCGTTGGGTTCATTAATAAAAAAATGTCTAAATAATTTTGCTTTTAATTCTTTTATTTTGTATGAATTATCAATTGTTAATAGAATCTTATTCATTTGGAACAATTCTCTCTAATCAAGAAATAGAACTATTGAGTTTAGAACTTGAGACTCAGGTTATGAATATGGATATATCCACAGATTTTGGTTGTTTCAAGTCTGCACCTTCACATATTTGTAAACGTCTGAATTTAAGAAAAGGAACTTTTTGGATAATGTGCCTTGCTGAAATTTTAGATATATATAAACCTCCAGAATTTGGAAAAACAAAAAGTGTAAAAGTATATGATTTACTTCTTGAGAAAGGACTTGTAATTGGTTAATAATGAAGAATGATTAAATATATTTTTTATGATTTGATCTATTTATTATTAGCTGATTCAAAAGTCTAAAATGCTAAATTCAGATAAATTATCTATTGATAATATTTTAAATCAGACTAGGTCTAGCGAAAGAAAATTTAAGGAAGGAAATTTTAAAGGGGCAATAGAAGATAAAAGGGCAGTAAGGGTTCTCTTGAATTCTAAATTTTGTGATAAGGATATTATGAAAAAATTTAAAGAAGAATTATCACGCTTATATTCATCCAAATTCGACTTAATAAACGATCATAAGTTGAGAATTGATAAATCAAAAATTAAAGAAATTGTCAAATTATTAGTATTAAAAAGTGAAGAAAAATACCATAAAGGAGATTTTAAAGGAGCTATAAGAGCTTTAAGGAGATCAGAGAAATACTTAGCAAATTAAAAAATCTCTGTTTGATTTTTTTATAAAGTTTGTTTTCATAAAGATAGTAATTTTCTCATACTAAATTTATGATCATGCCTCAATCTACTTTGGAAAGTTTGTTATTTTTTTTGGTACTATCTCTGGTAGCCTCTTATCTAGTAAAAATTAAATATGGTTCTAATTTAAAAGTACAAAAATAGTTAATTGAATTGTTCTTTTTCGATAACTTTTAATCCTTTATTAAATAAGATTATTCATAATTTATTTGACATTCTATAAACTACAATGACTGAGAAAGAACAAATTACCTCGTTACTTTATGAGCTTGCTAATCCTCAAAAAATGGGATCGTTTTTTGTAAATAACGCAACTTCAGATTTCTTATTTATAAGACCAAGTGGTAACCCCATAACAGCAAAGGGATTTGAAGAAATGATGAATTCTGGTGATGTAGTTCAAGAAAAAGCTGAAATAACAAAGATACATAGGTTTGAATTTCTTAGTAGTGATGTAGCAATGTGTGTGTTTACTCTTGGAGCTAAATTTACTTACAAAGGGACTGTTAATGATGATTTGCCAACTGTAACTTCTATTTTTAAGAAAGTAGGAGATATCTGGAAAATTCATTGGTTGCAAAGATCTTCTGGTGAATCTGATTTGTCTTTATGGGATTAAGGAACATTATTTAGCTTATTTATGAAGTTTTTATCAAAATTACCTTTGTGCAATTGCACTAATAATTTTAGTGATTTTTTTCCAGAGTTTTTTTTGGTAGATATTCCATAGCTTCGAATATTAGAGATAGTGAAACTATTTTTAAAAATGTTTGTGCAAATTGTCATGTAAGAGCAGGGCTAGTTGTTACTAAAAGGTATAAATCATTGAAATATTCAGACCTAAAGAAAAGATTAATAGCAGACTTGGATTCAATAGTAAAAATTGCTAATGAGGGGATTAGAAATATGAAAGGTTATAAAAATAAATTAAAAGGAGAAGAAGATAAAGGTCTTGCAGAATGGACAATAACACAATCAAAAAAAGGTTGAAATAAATAAAATCTATAAATTAAAATTCTATTAACTTATAAATTTATCCAATACAGTAAAATATTTATCTTTTTTCTTCTAAAAGGATATACAACTTTAAATTTTTAAGCGATATTATTATTTTATTGAAAACCAAATTTATTTTTTTCTTCCTCTATTCCCCATAAACTAGCTAATTCCCTCAATAGGTTTTTAACCTCTTTATCAGAGGATCCTGAATCTTTTTGAAATTTTTTACAAATTTCTTTGATTTCTTTATAAGCTTGATCAATCAAGATTGTTTTTTGGTCTGGATTAGCCATAATTAAACTAGTAAACTCCATTACAGTTAAAACCGCTGCATTCCATAACTCTTAGTATGTTTACTACAAAATTATGAAACTTATAGTCAAAGAAGAAAGCCCAAGTAGTAAATATAGCAAAAGCAGAAAAAACAAAAGCAGTATATTGAAGCCAATGGGTACCTAAACTGTCTACTCCATTTTTATCGAAGTCTAAATTACTCAATTTTCTAATCTTTATTTATATCTTAAAAATTTTTTTTAAATAATGTTGATTGATATTTTTATAAAAGTAACATTTTGGAAACATCAAGTTTCACTTAGTATCACTCCAAGTAGCTTGATAAAGCCAACTCAGGAAAGTAAGAGTTAGGATATTGCTTAAAATATAGAACACACCCCATAATGGGTTATAAATGTTAGCAACTAAAGTAGACATAATAAAAATTATTAAACCTGAAACAGCTAAATCCTTAATAGGTAAGTTTTTCATATCAATAGAATTAATCATTTAAATTTCAAGATTATTTTAATTTCCTAAATAATAAAACAATTCTTGAAGATTTTTAAAGGATCTTTTTTATAGATTGTTGTTTAGAACATTAAAAAGTGAAGCAATACATATATCAGATACAAAAATACAAAAGATTGCTTTTTATCTTTTATTTTCAACGTTATTCATTTTAAATTACTTAGATTGACAAGAAGTTTTAGTCAAGAAAGTATAAAAATTTTTATATAGTTTCTAATGCTCTGGATAATTTAATCAGAATATAAGTTTTTTGATAAAGTGTATTATTAACTTAGTTATTAAATAACAATGAATTTACGAAAGATTAGAGTATTATCTTTAATTATATTATTTATAAGTCCGCAATATTTTGCTTCAGTTAAATCATCCCTGCCAATTGAATCTTCATTTAATAAAACTCCAATAGATTTACTAATATCTGGATGGAAGCCACAATCAGATAAGAATAGTACTGGAAATAAAGCGAGTGAAAAAACGATTAAGGCATTAAATAAATTTAAAAAGATGTCATATTTGCAACCTTATTTTAAAAAAGCTAGAGGATATGCAGTTTTTCCAAATGTAGGGAAAGGTGGTATTGGTATTGGTGGTGCAAGAGGTAAGGGGGAAGTTTTTGAAAAAGGAAATGTTATAGGATCTACTACATTAACTCAAGTATCTATTGGGTTTCAATTAGGTGGACAAGCATTTAGTCAAATTATATTTTTCAAAGATAAGAAATCTCTTGAGAGATTTACTGAAGGTAATTTTGAGTTTGGGGCTTCTGCAAGTGCAGCATTAATTTCTGAAGGAGCTAACGCTTCAGCGGACTTTAATGATGGAGTAGCAGTAATTACTTTTTCAAAAGGAGGCCTTATGTACGAAGCCAGTATAGGAGGACAAAAATTTAGCTATCTTGGATATTAAAAAAAAATCATTAGGAACCTTTCTCTCGTTAAGAATATTAGATTTGGGACAATTAAAAAATATCCTACTAATTAGAGTTCGCTAAGTAATCATATTAAAATTTGAGATCCTTCAGTTAAAAAAATTGTATTTATGTAATTTTAGAGTAAAAAGCAAAGTAACATAAATAGTTATAGGTTTTGCGACAAGGTTAAACGGTTAATCTGATTATAAAATCCTAGCCTTTTTGTGGAAATACTAAATTTTAGTGCCCCATATGGATCAAATTTGATGACCCTGGTTTTTTTCTTGAAGATAAAGAAAAAGATAGATCTTTTTAATTAAAATATAAATCTAACTCCTATTGTTCCATTACCATAGGAACCATTCGTAATAAGTAAGGTATCAAGTTCAGGAGTAACTATTGCAGTGCTCTTAAAGTATACTTCTGATGTATCTGAAGTCTTGTAACTTATTCCAAAACCAATACCATAACTAAAGCCTGAATCCTCTACATTGAGATGGTCAACGCTAGTAGATCCTAAAGAAATACCTACAAATGGACTCCATTGTTTTGAGGATCTAAAATCATAATAGGCACTTAAAAGAAGAGAATCGATTGTTGTATCTGTAACAAATACTGTTCCACTATCAGTACCACCAGGTGATTGACCTCTACTCCAAGTTCCTTCAAGTCTTGTACTTCCAAAGTCATAACCAAATCCAAGGTCAAGGCCCAATCCACTATCAAATGTTATCTCTTGGCCTGTTTTCGCACCAGCGGCATCAATATAGTCAATATCTGATATTTGGCTTGCACCGATACTACCGGTTGCGTACCAACCAGAATTCTCTTCGGCAAAAACTGGAGTACTTAAAAGTGAGGCTCCAATTGATATGTTGAATAATATTTTTTTTGTAGATAACATTATTAAAATTTGTTTTGAGTATAATAACTCACAAAGAATAGTAATATTAAAAGATGTAATGTTCCGTAAAAATAAAATTCTCTTTAGGTTAAAAAAAATATGCTTTAAGCTTTGTTATGTTGATTGAAAAACCCTCCAAAGTTATACAAATCTAAGAAAACCTTGCCCGAACCTCGCCTGCAGCATTTTTGAGAATAGTCAGAAGTTATCCGTGGCTAAGGAATTCGAACCCGCGACTTAGTGCTCCCAAAGCAAGTGATACGCAAATTGCGAAAGTAGAATAAAAAAACTAAGCTATATCTTAGTAGTTGTTATTAAAAGAAAATTTTCGAGTTTCAAAAAGTAGAAAGATGTGTAAATATGAAATTTTAACAAGCGAAATATCGATCAAATATCGCTCACTCTCAACCTAATGCTTTGTAAGCACTAACTTATCATTTTATAATTGAATTGGATAATTCCTTACATTTGATAGGAAAATTAGAGAACTTATAAGGAAGAAAAATGAATACTTATTTAGAAGAAAGGTTGCAATGGTACGACTATAATTACAGAATCGGCAATGCCTTAATTACGGATAAACAATTTGATCAGTTAGAGAAAAATCTTTTAAGAATTGATCCTAAATGTAATTACTTCGCTAATAAACAATCACACCCATTACCTTCATTAAATAGGAATTCTATTGATGAATTCTTAGAGGGGTTGCTACCCGATACTAGATTGTTAATAGAACCTAAGATTGATGGGATTGCTATTGCACTTCAATACAGAAATGGCACTTTAGAAAAGTCTATTTCTAGAAATGGTAAAGATGTCACAAGCAAGATTACTGAAATTCAAGACGTACCCCTCAATCTTCCTGTTTCAGGAATTTTGCAAATTAGAGGCGAACTTTTCGCTCCAAATAGACCTCCCAATTTTTCCCAAAGAATCGCATCAGGCTTCGTAAGAGCTGCAGCAGGTTCTCCAGAAGGTATAAGCTTTTGCGGTTTCCAAATTATAAATGGAAAGCTTAACCAATACGAAACCCTTCAATATCTAAAAAAACTTACCTTCAAGACCCCTGCCATTAAAAGTTGTAATTACACAAGCCAAGTCCAAGTCTTTAGAAAACAATGGTTAGATAAAAAACTATTTACTGAATACCCAACAGATGGAATTGTAGTAAAAATAAATTCTAGAAAATTACAATTAATTAGAGAAAAATCTTTAGACTCATATTCAAATTGGCAAATGGCGATCAAGAATTAATTTGAATTTAAAGATTTTTTATTTATTTTTTAACTTTTTTAATTAATAATAAAAAAAATCATTTAGTTATGCAAACATTCATAGTTCATTGGCAATTCCCAGATCAAGAAACTCATATGAAAGGGGCAGAAGCATTTGCTGGTTTTGTAGAGGGAGGATGTCAAGGTGATGAATTTGATGGGTTTAAAGTCGTAAATCGAGTAGTTAATCCCGAGGGGGCTAATGGCTGGGCAATTGTAGAATCTTCCAATCATCAAAACGTATGGAAATGGTCAAGTGTATGGGTCGATAATTTTGGAGTAGATGTTGATGTCACTCCAGTTTTAACTGACCAAGAATTTCTTTCCGTTCATAAAGAAATTGCAGCAGCTTCTAATTAGTAGTTAAATATGTCTTGGAGCTTAGGGTTGAGATAACTCATTTAGGTTTGCCCTAAATAAATTTATAGGCGAAATGATATAGAAATACCATATAAATTTCAAGAAATATTACTTTGGATAGTTATTTAGCTTTTTTTAAATATAGATTCTTTTTATTTGCTTGATCTGATGTGAATAACATAACTAATATTGTTCCAAATAAAACTGAAAACATAGTTGTTATTTCTAAAACAGTTACCATCTCACTAGGTAGATAATTTGTAAACATAATCAACTCCATCTTTTATTTTAAAAGTAGCAACTATTCAAAATTTGAACAGGGGAAATAACTTTAAACTTTCGAATTTTTAATATTTAGTCTAGATGAATAGAAACTAACCTACTTAAATATGACATAATGCTAGTGATTGACAGTCGATCTAAAATTGGAGAGATACAACCCTCTTTTTTTTATGGAAAGTAATTTTTACAAATGGTGGAAGAATCATAGAAGAGTTGTAACTTTTGGTTTGTTCCTGTCCATTTTTGCTTTTTATATAAGAACCCCTTTCGATAAGGAAGCAAAAGTTAAAGATACCTGTGCAAAACTAAATTCAAGCTATCAAATCACAGGTAATGAAGCGATGCAGAAGCTTAATCTAAAGGAAATAAAAAATTATGATAATCGAGAGTTGGCTAACTACTACTGTGAGAGATATTTAGGTATTAAATAAGAAAAATTCTAATGATTAGATTCTTCTTGTTTTAACTTTTACAATTTTTGAAAATAAATTTCAAATCAAATATTTAAATGAAATTAATAATCTTTAAGAAAACACTGGAGTATAAGGTGTTTGTCCATTCATTAAAGATTTATCTATTGGTTTGCATATGTTCATCAGCGCATCTTGTCCAAAACCTGGGCCAGAAGGTCCATCAATAAATTCTTGAAATTCTTCAGGAGAAATTCCCTCTTTTACTTCCCAAAAACAATATAAAGGACCTGTTTTAGTGATCGCATTAGCGGAATGATTAAAAAATCCTTTTTCTTTATTTGCAGCTACGGCATCATCCCAACCCCCACCCGGAGCCATCGCAGCATAAGCTGTATCCCACCATCTTTCAGCTTTTCCTACTTTGAATTCATGATGAACAATGTAAAATGTTGAAGACATAAAAATAATATGAGCGCTAATAATTAACTTACTTCGAATAAGTAAAGGGAAGATTAATTTATTTTGAATTCCTAAATAAAAAGGAGCTAATTGCCCCTTATTTTAGATCGACGGTAATAAATTTAGATATATAAATTGCCATGCTATGACTGATCGGTGCTATAGGATTAGAACCTGCGATCTAGTACTCCCAAAGAATAAGTTTCTCAAATAAAGATGTATATATATTATTAATTTGATTAACAGTTGATCTAACATAGATAGATAAAACTTTCTTTTTTATGGCCAATTAGATTTAAAATAATTAAAAGGTAACTTTGACAAAATGGCTACCAGGATAAATAAATATTTAAGTGAAGTAGGTTACTGCTCTAGAAGAGTAGCAGATAGACTAATTGAAGAAGGAAAAGTAACCATTAATGGTAAAATTCCAGAGATAGGTACTAAGGTAGAGAAGGGTGATAAAGTAAAAGTTGAAGGTCAAAGAATAGAAAAATCAACGAAACAAAAAAACATATACTTAGCTTTTAATAAACCTGTTGGAGTCGTTTGCACAACTGATAGAGGAGTAGAACCTGACAATATAATAGATTTCATTAAATATCCTACAAGGATTTTTCCTATTGGAAGATTGGATAAGCCCAGTGAGGGATTAATTTTTTTGACAAACGATGGAAATATTGTAAATAAAATACTTAGAGCAAGAAATAATCATGAAAAAGAATATATCGTAAGAGTTAATCGTGCAATTAATAGAGACTTTATTCAAAGAATGAGTAATGGAGTTGAAATATTAGACAGCATAACCAAAAATTGTTTTGTAAAACAATTGGGGCCAAATAAATTCAAAATCATACTTACTCAAGGACTTAACCGTCAGATTAGGAGAATGTGCGATTCCTTAGGCTACAGAGTACAATCACTTAAGCGCGTAAGAATTATGAATATTAAGTTAGACGTACCAACGGGAAAATATCGTGAATTTACCAAAGAAGAACTCTTAGAATTAAATGGACTACTAGAAAACTCTTCAAAAACATTTGACTAATCAAAAATCCTTTTTTTTGTTAAAAAGAAAAAGTTATTGTATTTATTAAAAGCTTACTAGGTTCTTTCTACGAAAAATACATTTTTGGGTATTGATATTTAGTTTAAGTTTGTTTTTATGTGTAGAGAAACGGTTTTAAAAATGATTAACTCTATATTTATTCCTCTGCTTGTATTATGTACTTTTGTTGCTTATAAAAGACTTACTAGAAAGAAGAGGAAATTCCATGCACCACCAACTAGTCAACTACCAAGTTAGTTGAAGATTAAATCGTAAGGGTGGAGCTTAATTTTTATTATTCGAGCAATGGTTTGCATGTTGCTTATTAGAGATGGAATCGGAAATTAATTTTAGAATTTTGAAAACTAACTTAGCTTTTAAAAATATCCATGCTTTGAAGCAAAAGGAAGAAAATCATATCTTAATAAAAGAACTATTAATCTTAGAGGAAATTTATGGATAAAGACTGTAGAAGGGTAACTGAGGAGGCATGGTTAATATGTCCTAACTGGACTGAGGTGAGACGATTTACAAAGAATAAAAATAATAAGGATAAATTTTTTGAGTATATGTTTGTTGATAGTGGAATTGTTGTAGGTTCATTAGGCGAGAATCCACCGCTTATGAAAACTAGAAAAGAGATTAAAATAGAAGCTGCGCGCAAAGAATATCAACAATTAATTACCGAGGGATGGCAAGTAACTGAACCAAAATGGTGAGCACCTAGGTGGGATATTCAAAGATTGTAGATGCCCCCTAGAGATCCCTTTTGGGTTATGAGACAAACAGACAACAAAAAAGAGAGTCTTGGAAACTCTCTATATCAACTGGATTTAAATGGTAGGGCCAATAGGATTCGATCCTGCTAGCAAGTGCTCCCAAAGCAAATTTTTAATCCATACATGTGGGAATTTCAGCAATACCATCACTGTAATGAGTGTAGTTATTCCAATTATCTTCCCATGAACCTTCTACCCAAAAACTGTTATTAGATGGGTTTGCTAAGGTTATTGAAGAAACATCTTGATCAATAAATTCATTTACTAAAGGTAAAGAATCATCTCTTAGGCCTGTTTTAGGATCAAATCTTCCGTAGGTTTTCTTCATGCCGCTAAAATGACCGGAATCAATTGTCCCTCTATAAGATACTTCTTGGCCCGAACTCCATACATATTCCCCCTCTTTATCTCTATCATTAAGTCCAATCCAAGCTCTTGGAAGAGTATCAGCAGAACCCTTTATATCCCCAGTCGCGTTGTTATAAGTTACTAAATTCTGATAAGAATTGACTACCCATTTGTTTTCATCTTTATCGTTGATCGTAATTAAATGCCCACCTAGTTTTTTAGAATTATTTTCTGCATCTTCCCAACTAGGGCCTTTTACAATAACGTATGCGGAGCATCCTCTTTCTTTATATGAATCTTTAACTACAAAATTATATTTCTCAAATTTTGCTTTTAGAGAAACACATTCACTAAATAAACCTTCTATGAAACCGTTATAAGAGCAATTTATGTCACCAGATTCAAAGTTATAACTATAAGAAGGTAAATAGTCAGGATTATTAGGAAGAGCTATTATTAAGCCATTTTGAATCTCTCCAAAACAGCTATTATTTTCTCGGGTGTTTATTGAATATGAATTTAAATCAAATAATGTAAAATCTTTGTTTAAACCTAAATCTGAATTTGAAATACATTCAGCTTTGATATTTCTGATAGCTGCTCTGGCTGCAAATGCTTTCGATTTTCTGACATAACGGTTATAACCAATAAATCCCAACTGACAAAGAATGGCAGTAATTATTAAAACAACTATTAATTCAATAAGGGAAAATCCATTTTCTTTTGAATTTGACATGACTAAATTTATTTTAATAACTATAGCAGTGAAATTTTCGTGTTATTTTTTGGGTCCATTTTGGGGTCAAGGTTTCTTTGGATGTAATTTATTAATAGCTTAGACTTACTGCTATAACTGATTGGGTTACAGGATTATAACCTGAGACTTAGGAATACTAAAGCAACCGACCTCTATTTTAAGACACTACAACAAATTACCACAAAGGCTAACACTTATTAATTTCAATTTCTAAGGAATTCCCAATCTCAAAAATTTGCCAGATTTATACAAAGTTGTCCGCAGGCATACAATTAATCGCTAGGTAAAGTACAAGTGCCCTAAATCACTTATTTAAGTTTTACATATTTATTCATTATCTAAGTAAAAAAGACGACTTGTAAAAAAGTGCTAATTAAGCTATTTATGTAATAACCGATACGTTTTTATGAACTTTAAAAGATTTTGTTCTTTAAATTTTCTTGCCAAATTACTTCTAAGTGCGATTTTTGTAAATGCCATACCGAGCAAGATTACTAACTTTGGAAGTCAAGCACAATATATAACAAGCAGAGGATTTCCAGAGCCACTTTCTAATCTTTTGTTAATTGCAGCAACAGGACTCTTAATTAGTGGTTCAATTCTTTTAATTTTTTCAAATAAAACTAAACTTGCCTGTTCTCTACTCCTCATTTTCTTAGTCCCTACAACGATTATTTTTCATTTAGTGCCTCTTCAATTTATGGCAATTGCAAGAAATTTATCATTAATAGGAGGATTACTAATAGCTATTGATAAAACTAATTTTAATTCTTTTAATCAAGATACAAAACAAGAATCTAATGAAATTGAATATTCTGATTTGAATGAAGATAATTAGTATAAGTCTATTGGTAAAGATAGATTTTAATTCAGAATTATCTATTTTTGCTTGAGATTTTTTTCTTTCCTCCTCTAGTTCTTTAATTTGTCTTTTTTCCTCTTCTGTATATTATGGTTCTTTAGGAGGATATTTACTTGGGTCATCATAAAAGTAATTACCATCTTCCCCGTAAATTCTCTTTTTACCTCTATTCCAACCAGCCCATCTTAATTCTCAACTCATTATTCAATCGGTGCAAGTAGTAAGGGTTTCATAAAAAATACAGCTAATAAAGATAGATTTTTTTAAGATTAGAGAATTAAATTATAGGGAGACTTAAATGTCTATCATTACCGACAATACAGTGCTAGTGCATATTTATAGCGGTTTAGAATCTCAAAATAAAATAACTTTAGGTTTATTGGTTGCCCTTGCTGCAGAAAAAAACGATCATAAAGTAACTCTTTTTCTTGCAGGAGATGGAGTTGACATATTAAATTGCAAAAAAGCCGGAGAAATAGTTGGTCAAGGCACTGGAGACTTATACGAACATCTTGAAAATTTAAAAAATTCAAAAGTTACCATATACGTCTCAGGAAAGTCTGCTAAATCGAGGGGTTACGATAAGAAGCTTCTAGATGGATATAAAGCAGAGTTTGCTATGCCAGATGTGCTAGTTGAAGAATCAATTAAAGCGGATAGCGTTCTTTGCTATTAAAAAAAAGGATCTGATTGCTCATTATTTTAGATCGACTGTCAATTTTAAAATTTATTTATAAGCAGCTTCGTTAATGTTATTTTTCATTTCTTCAATCTTATTAATCATTTCATCTGGCCATAAAGTATTTACTTCAGATCTTTTTTTTAAATAAGAAATCTTAGGTTGATTGATTTCTAATGTCTCATAATCTCCACTCATAAATTCCCCACAATTTATAATTTTTAGAAGTCTAAATAGACTATTTATTAGTTTCAATAAGCGCTAATACTTAAATTTAAATGCCGATAATCGGAATTGAACCGATGACCTACTGTTTACGAGACAGTTGCTCTACCGCTGAGCTATATCGGCAACGAACATTACTAATATTTAATTAAGTATTGTCATAGTAGAGGTTCATCCATATTTGATTCTCTTATTAGCTGTAATTTTCTAGAATTTATTTTTATAGAAAAACCTTGCCAGTATTTAGTGTTTCAGGTAAAACTTTGCTTATACTATACCAATATATTTTCGGTTATGGCCACCTGTCATTGACACTTAATTTGAATTTTATAAAGAATCACGCCCATCACAAACCGTAGTTGTATCCTTTTTAGGATTTAAGACGAATACACCCCTTGAGGGATCATAATTTTCCCAACCTCTAGTTTTAGGATTGTTATTCAAATCACCCAAAACTGGACTTACATAAGTATCCCACTCTCCCCTAGGTTTCTGATGAACAAGCATTTCAATATTGTTAGCTTCTTCTCCATTTGGAAGGTAGAACTTTATTCCAAAAGGATCTTCAGGATCAATCTCAGCACTATAGCCACCTTTTGACTGATTGATTTTCTTTGTTGTAAAAGCTACCCAATTCTTAATTCCATCACGAGAAACAACCCAGCGCCCTCTTTGTTTTGTTCTAAAAGATTGAACTCCTAAGCCATCAACTACTATTTTTTTTTTGCCAATTTTAAAAGTAGTCTTTAAGAACTTCAATTGACTCCCAGATGAATAACCTGCAGTGAAAATTTGACTGTAACCAAAATGAGTTGAGCCAACCTTCACCTCTCTACAAGAGAGGCCTCTGTCTGGACTAAAAGCAATTGATGTATTAGGAGGCAAATTGATACATTCCTTGAAAAGGTTATCCTTTGAGTTTTTGTAATCACAAGAAATATCTCCTGATTTGAAATCATAAAAATAACTTGGATATTCATTACTAATATTTGGCACGGCAGAAATTAAGCTACTTGCTATTTCTCCTAAGCAACTATTTGTATTCCTTGAGTTGATTTCATAACCTTTAGGCTCTAACAAAGTAAAAATTGAATCTAAGCCTAAATCTCTATTTGACTCACATTCCTTCTTAATATTTTTGATAGCTGTCTTTGCCGCAAATGCTCTGCTTTTTCTTATTTGTAAGTTCCATGTAACATATCCAATCTGGGCAAGAATCGCACTAATTATTAAAACAATAATTAATTCAATAAGAGTAAATCCACTTTCTTTTGAATTTGACACTACTAAATTTATTTTTAATAAATATAGCAGTGATAATTTTGTGCACTAATTTTTGCAATATTTCATTCATCAATCTTTATCTCTGCTAACCCATAAAAAATATGAGCACCACCCCTGTCTCTTAAAGCTTGAGTATTATATTGTCTATTAGCTACTGTTCCAACCATTCCTGGATCCCTATTGTAATTATCAAATAATGTAAGTATCGTGTATTTTTCTTGTTTACCAATACCATCAGAATATTCTCCAGGACCCCAATTTGAATAGGTTTCTTCTCCAGTAACACTGCTATATGTCCCCTTTGAATTTTTATCTATATGACCAAGCCAAATACTTGTACCTCTTAATGGTTCACCCGAGATCCTAAATTTTTCTTCTAATTTATCACTTACTTTATCTGAACCATATAATTCAGTTTTCAAAAAATCATTTTCTTCTTTATCGTTTATTGTTGCTAAATTCCCTCCTAAGGAAAGAGCATTGGCTTGAGCAGCTTCCCAAGTGTCTCCCTCGACAATTACATACCTACTATTACCTCTTTCATAAAATTTATTTTCCAATAGTTTCCCTTCATCAAAAGCTTTACTGATTTGATTTTTAAACTTCTCAATCTTTCCTTCTCTCTTACATTCAATAAAAAAGCTGTTTTCTGTACTTTCATAAGAGCAGGTAATCGTTCCTTGCTTAGGGTTTAATCTCCAAACCGGTAAATAGTCATTTTTAAGAGGATTGGCCACAATAAATCCATCAGAATTCCCATCACAATTATTATTCATTCCAGAATCTAAGGAATAGCCATCAATAGGTAGAGGTGTGAATTTATCTGAGGCATTCAAAGCAATATTTGCCTCGCATTCTTTTTGAATATTTTTTAAGGCAGTTTTAGCAGCAAATGCTTTGGTTTTTCGGGTGTATCTATTAAATGACACAAATCCCAACTGAGATAAAATTGCAGTAATTATTAAAACGACAATAAGCTCAATCAGTGAAAATCCTTTTTCATTTTGTCTCATTTATTTTTTTTAATCATTAATACATTATATAGCAAATCATTTTTTGATTAATCTTTTGGTCACTTTTCGGGCACTCTTCTTTTAAGGGTAAATTATATATTAGCTGTGACTTACTGCTATAACTGATCGAAGTGACAGGATTCGAACCTGCTACCAAGTGCTCCCAAAGAACCCTCTAAAAAAAGGCTATAAGTGAGACTTATGTTGCAATTAGGATTTCCTTAGATTTATATATGGACTAATTCGGACTAATATGTTGCATTTTAGGTGCAAAGTATTTCCTGATTTGTCAGGAAGAACCATCATAGATATGATGGCTATTTGACAGCAATCAAAAATAATTATCTAATTAATGATTGATGAAATACCTTTTTAACCTATTTAACCTTTTTAGTTTTTAAGATATATATAATTCAAATTTCTAATAAAATGATTGAAAAGCAATCAGACAATATTCGAAGCGAAAGCTATTACCCAGATAGTAATTATTATCTTAATCAGGACAATACTCCTGAAGAGAATCAACTTTCAGAAAATCAAATATCTAATACGACTAAATTTGAATGGCCAAATAGCTATTGGTTTATTGCTGAAAGAACAAATGGAAGGCTGGCAATGATAGGCTTCATGGCTGTCATTATTAACTATAGCTTATTTGGATGGATAGCATATCCAATCCTTTAAATGAGTAATTCTAATTTTGACAAAAATGGTGTAGACAAGTCTGGAACTCATTGGCTTCAATATGCTGCGTTTGTTGTAACTGCATTTGCTATTTATTTTAGCTGGGCATTTTTTAATGATGCTAGTTTCCACCATTTCGCTTTAAAAATATTCAAGTTCTGCAATTGCAATGGATATAATCCTCTAAGCTATTGCGTAATGCGTTGGAAAGTGGACTTTTATCCTTAAAAATAACTTCTAAAAATACTGGTCTTCTTCCAACCTTCCTCTAGTAGCTGTTTATATTCTTTTCGTGCATTTTCTAATGTCTCTACTCTGCTACCTTTCATTACTGGTTTACTTGATCTCTTATAAACGCAACCATAAGAAATCATCATTGCATCAATAGATGAGGAAGGTTTGGAAACATCTTCGAATGGTTCAAAGACTTTAATTCTTGATCTGTCTTTATTTATTAATATAAATTTCTCTATTTTTTTCATAAAAATATTATAGAAAAATTATCTATTTTTTCGAATTAGAACTAGGAGCAATTATTAAAAACTTGTCATTTTTAAAAAATTATAGCAACATTATTTATGGGCACTTTTTTGGCCCTTGTGTTAAATAGGTCGGAGATCTGATAATTTTTTATGAAAGTAGATCTAAACTAAGGGGCAACTAGCTCCTCTTTTATTTATGAATCAATATTTTTAACTTGTTCATAAAAATTAATTGCTAGAAAGAAATTATTAATATCTATTAATCTATGTCTCTCGATACAAAGATGGTATCCATTCATCCTCATTTCACTGTCAAGGATGGAAAGATGGATCAGTGCTTAGAACTTCTGGAGGAAATTCTAGTTATGACAAAATCTAAAGAGCCTGACTGCCTTTTCTTCAATATCACCACATGCGGATCTGATAAAGCTTTTGTAAGGGAGGCATATAAAGATGGTTCTGCCGCTTTATTTCATCTAAAGAATATGGGACATATGATTCCCAAGCTTTTTGAAGTAGCTGATATTAACGTACAGGTACATGGTCCTGCAGAGGAAATCGAACCATTAAAGGCAGTACTCGAAGATGCTGATTTTTATGAAGCAATCTCAGGATTCTGATTTAGGGTATTTATATTGACAGTCGATCTAAACTGAGAGGAATAAAACCTTCTATTTTTATGTCTCCTAATAAAGGCCCAAAAGTCATCAAATACTGTGTAATTACATCTACAACTGCAATAGTACTCATTTTTATTTCCTTGATACCTATTTCAAAAAAGGCATTTTATTGGAATCAATGCTTTAAAAAAACTTTTCAATGGATTGATAAATATGAGATGAAACTAAAAAGTTGGGATAAAGCATCAAAAGCAAGTATTGCAGTAGCAGTTTGCAATGGTGCTGTGTACGAACCTGAACTTAAAACAAAATAATTCGATTGACAATCGATCTACATTAAAGGGTATAACTACCCTATTTTCTATGTCCATTAATACGTTTCTTTTGCTGTTATTAGTTATTGCGAATTACACAAACTTATTTTTAAATATAAAAAACAGAAGAAAATGAGACGCTTACTACTTGCACCGCTATATTAAATACGATTGACAGTCGACCTAAAATAAGGGGCAATTAGCTCCTTTTTTAATGTCAAGTACTCAAGCCATAGAAAATTTAATTAATGGTTATGCAACCAGTGAAGATTCTTCTTTTCTAATACCTAATGCTACTGAAGATTTTTTGGCTGTAAGGCCAAGTGGAAATCCAATCTCTGCACAGGGATTAGTGGGAATGTTTGATAGTAAAGACTTAGTCGCAGAATCCTCAGAACTAATCAAAACCCACAAAATTGAAATTTACGGTGAGATAGCATACGCGGTTTTCACATTGAATGAAATCTTCAGTTATAAAGGAAATCAAAATAAAGATCTTTCAACTTATACTTGCATTTTTAAAAATGAAAACGGTACATGGAAATATTCCTGGATGCAAAGATCACAAGGAACTACTGATATGAAAACTTGGGAATAAATGAAACGCTTACTAATTGCGCCGCAAGTAAATTAAGGCTTGGTTATCCTGAAGCAATAACTACTGAAGAAATACCTTTTTAATAAATGTTGAGACTTCTTCCGTTACCGATTTTTATTTGCATTTATCTATTTTCTTGTCGGAGATGTAAAAAAAATATTATCGCTAGTGATAAGCAACTAAAACCTTGCATTGATTGGGCATATATAAAAAATTTACCTCTCCCACCAAAACCTTCATTTGTCGAGTTTTATATTGTTTATGTCTCTTCTTTTTTTAAATTTCCCTTTGGGATAATTATTCAACAACTACCTTTTGCAAAGAAAGTAAGATACTACGAAAGAGAAATGAAATTAATATTTGATAAATGGAATCTTGAAAAAATTAAAAAAAATAATTAACTAATTTATTGATATGTCTGGAGTAAAGATATATAAATTCCTAATAATACAAATATTGCTACACCTATTCCCATAACTGTAGTGGGTTGATTATTCCAAAAATTAGTTAAAATCCCATTGATTGGGAAGTTTAAATTTTTTTAGCTCTATTAGCTCTATTCATTACTTTTCTCAAAATATTATTTTTAATTGATAAATCAGAAATACAATAAAGAGTTAAAAACAAAACTACTTTTGCAAAAAAATGAGATTTGCATAATAAAAATAACTCTACACTCATAAAAGCAAATTTCATTAAAACTGCCAATTTTTTAGAAGACCTTATAAGAGGTATTTTAAATAATTGACTGTCGATCTAAAATAAGGGGCAATTAGCTCCTTTTATTCTTACTATTTAAATGCACATATTATGAAAATTATGCGTTCTATTTTTTTACTACCTTTGCTTATAGGTTTCTCAGGATCAGCTTTTGCAGATTCAGAAACATTTAAAATAGACGTATCAGCAGAGGGTTATCGTGACTATATCTTGAGTGGAACTGATAGGAACGGATCTGTAAGTGGAAACGATCCTACAGTCAGTATCAATAAAGGAGATACAATTATCTTTGATATTGACGCATCTCGTCATCCTTTCTATATAAAGACTGAATTTTCTCGTGGAGGTGGTGATCAGGTAACCACAGGCATACTTTCTGGTACTCCAGGGACTCAAAATGGAACATTATCATGGAATACAAAGGGCGTATCTAAAGGCAAATACTATTATGTTTGTTCTCCACATGCACCTTTTGGAATGGGCGGATCAATTATTATTGAATAAGTGAAATACTTACTCGTTAAATAAAGATCTTGTTTTTTATCCCTTTATTTAGAGTCAATTCTTGAGTACCTTTCATACATCCCCCAGTTGGATAGCTGATAACCTTTTTTGAAATTGCACCAATACCAACAGCTATTAAACCAATTCCTAATATTGCTTTTGTTCTTTTACTTGAAAGAATAGACTTCATTATTATTATTGTTTTATTAATCTTAGGAATTATTGTGATTATTTTGTGAATGTCATAATCATTTTGAGCGATACCATTCGGCAAGGTTATGCAAGGTATAGCAGAATCTCGCTCAAAACTCGCTCAGTTTCATTATTCTACAATGTAACCAAAAAAAAAGACAGTCTGGGAAACCTTTCTATGACATGGATTATTAGAGTCGGGGCGAAAGGATTCGAACCTGCGACCTAGTGCTCCCAAAGCAACCGCTAAAACAAGGTTATAATTGAGACTTATAGCTATATCAGTACATTTAGAGAAAAAAGTGTGGAATAATTCGGACTAATATCTTTTACTTTGGGTGCATTTTGGGTGCAACTCTTTATAATTTATAATTTATTAGCAATGCAAAAAATATTTAATTAAATTATTAAACGATAAATTAATTAATTATTTCATTAGTGCCCGTATCAAACATTTCACCATTAGGTCTTATTCCAACACCATCTTTAATTTGAGTCCCATCTTCAAGAGTAAATACTCCATTAGTGTAATTGACATTTTGACCAAACCATCCTGCTACATTGCCTGTGTCTGAGGGATTTGTTTGTCGGATTAATCTACACCCAGCTGGGCAACCCATAAATTCAATTGGCATTACTCCGCCATTATTAAAAGGGTCATTACTTGTTAAGACAGTTATTCCAGCGACAGTACCATCGTCATGAACTACTGCATAACCTCCTAATCCTGTAGTTTGGCATGATGTAGGTTTGGGATCATTATTGCAATAATTAGCTAAGGCTTCATTAATTGATCCATTCCCATTCCTATTTCCATTTCCATTCCCATTACCATTACCTGGAGAATTATTAGTTGCAGAAACACATTGCTCATAAGAATCAGTCCAACCAGTTTTTGCTCCAGTAGACATATTCATTTTCAAAGTACATTCACTATTAATTGTTGCTGTGATATCGCTAGCGCAATCATTTGATTGAAAAACTACTCCTGGAATATTGGATAAATTCAGTTCTCCATCAGAATTTATTTTACATTGTTTATAGTTGTCGTTTAATGATGTTTTTGTAATAGCTAAAAGTGCTCGTTTAATAATTGCGTTGAAACTAGGAATACCAATAGCGGCTAAAATTGCAAGAACTGCAACTACGACAACTAATTCTATTAATGAAAATCCCTTATTAGATGTGGGAACAAATCGATTCAAATTAAAAATAACTTTTTACTTTTATAGCTTCAAAAATTTATTTAAACTACTTATTGTATTTAAACATTAGAAATCTCAATAAATTCAAGAATTTGGGTGCATTTTGGGTGCAAGGTATTTTGGGTGTAATTTATTATTAGCTGAGACTTATTGCTATAAATGATCGGGGCGACAGGATTCGAATCTGCGACCTAGTGCTCCCAAAGTACACAAAAATCTTTCAGCAAAATTTGTTTGTCTTTTCTTTTAATTATATAAGCTTCTTATTTGTAATTTAATAAGATATTAATCACAAAAGAATTTCTCCCCTCCTGCATCTCTTTCCATAATGGTCATATTTTGGTTGACATAATCTTCTGGAGTTTTAGGGGCATTATCATACATTTCTCGCACAAAAAATGGAGCGTTGTCGGATGGTTTAACTGGAGGTTCAAACCATTTAGAAACGTAATCAATTAATTCATCTTTATTTCTTAGTATTTTTTTATCTGGTTGGTCAACTTCTGATTTTTTATTATATTTTTCTTGTTCAAAGATTCCTATCATCCAGTTATCTTGGTGATGTGAATATCCATCTGTTTTTTGATTTTGATTTGGCATTTCATAACTGTGAGAGAATCTTCCCCCAAATCTCATCATATTATTTTGAGTTGGACTCGTTCCATTTCTATTCATAGTATATCTAGCCACTACAAGGTTATTATTTTCACATGTAAGATTATCCCAAGAATTAATTACAGCATTAGAATTATTAATATTATTTTTACCGCAACTCTCAAAAATATTATTAGTTCCTGTGAATGAACAACTTATTTGTCCTAATAAAAAATCATAGAAATAATTAGGGATATCATTTTGGTTGTTAGCAATTGCTGCTACCTTTCCGTTAGATGATTGCCCTAAACAACTATTAGTATCTCTTGTCGAAATTGAATAACCTTTTATAGGCAATAAGGTAAATGTTTCTGAAGCTTCTAAATCTCTATTACTCTCGCATTCTCTTTGAATATTTTTTAGAGCGGTCATTGCGGCAAAGGCCTTTGCTCTTTTTACGTATCTATTAAATGCTGTAAAACCTAGTTGAGCAAGTATTGCAGTAATTATTAAAACAACTATTAATTCAACAAGTGAGAATCCATTTTCTTTTGAATTAAACATTGCTTTATTTATTTAAAAAAAATTATAGCAGCATTATTTATGAGCACTTTTTGGGCACTCTACTTTTTAGGCAGCATCATATTCTTGCCTATCTTCAAGCTCTCTCATAAATCTTTTATCTAATAAGTAACTGTCTATAAGCTCTGCTGCCATCAGTATTTCAGCAGCAGGTTCTTTTAGATCTTTGTCTAATAAGTAATTGTCTATAAGCTCTAGATTGTTATTTTCTTTAGGAAATTTTTTTTTCTCGCTGTCTAATAGCTCTCTTATGTAGTTATATACAAGCTCTTGATCGTATCCACTTTCTCTAATTTCCTTCAACATTTCGTCTGGAATTTCCATAATCGTCAACCCCTATGTAAAGCCTATATACGCATACTTACGAAAAAATAAGGAAAAAGCAAGAAAATTGGCAAAAAATCGAGGTGTATAAATCTAGTAGTCGCAATCCTTTATGAAGAAGGCACTAGAAAAGTAATCCACGATCGCATTGGTTTTACCCTAGCTACACCTCTAGCTACCTTTTCGCAATATGAGACAAGTTATATTATTTCTAATCCATTGGTATGACTGATCTGGACGACAGGATTCGAACCTGCGACCTAGTGCTCCCAAAGCACTCGCAAGATTATGGCTATAATTGAGACCTAAGGATATAACTGGTGTTTTTGTGAACTTAGTCTGGACTGGTTGGGACTTGTAACAATAAATTTGAGGGAAATTTGAGGGAATTAATAAATTAATCGTTGACAATTCGTTTAAAATTAATTGAGTTAATTATCTATTTTTAATGCGTCCATGCTTTAAGGGGGATTAGATGAAAAGTATTTTTTTACTTATTCCATTTCTTATTAGTTTAAATTCAACAGCTTATGCAGACTTTGGCGCAGCTGAAGCTCCTAACAGCAGCTTTGATATGAAGAAAAACTATGATGCCTGGTGCGGCAAAAGAGGTAATAAATGTGAAGTAGATTTTGAAAAAGATTCGATAATAATAGATAAGACTAGTTCCGTTAAGTATTCTCAGATTACAAATTTCGTTCATAGAGAGGAAGTTAGAACATGCGCTCCAGGGCAAATATTTAACTGTGAAAAAGGTAGCGATACTTTTTATATTGATTACTTAAAAAACTCTGGAGAAAAGGGGCAAGGAGTTATTCTCTTTGGGAATAAAAAGGTTGCTACTCAGTTTCTTACACAAATGAAGCGAGTCACAACTCAATCTATATACACTGACCCACGTTGTACAAGAACTGGCGAAGTTTCATTTAGAGGTATTTGTATGAGTAATGAACAATACATACGCGAAAAGTTTAAGGCTAAAAAAGAAAGTGAAGAAAAGTGGGAAAAGTTTGGTGATGCTATTGGAGAACAAATAGATAAAGATAGAGACTATTATTTGAGAGAATTAGAAATCACAGCCCCAAGAAAATATGAGATATACAATTATGACTAATTACTGCCATTTAATAGGATTTGAGGGAAATATGAGGGAAAGACTTTTTAAAAGGAATATATTATTAGCTGAGACTTACTGCTATAACTGATCGGGGCGACAGGATTCGAACCTGCGACCTAGTGCTCCCAAAGCACCCGCTACGCAAAATGCGACAGTAGGCTAAATAAACAAGTGAGGCTATAGCTAGATAGTTGGCATTAAAAGAAAATTTATGAGTCTTAAAAAGCAGAAAGATATAGCAACGTGATGCATTAATAAGCAAAATCTCGCTCAAATCTCGCTCACAAGTAACCTAGTGCCCTATGAGCACTAGATCGTAGATGTTTCACCCCTATTGATTTACAGAGGATCTTATTGAAGCAATGGAAATTATTGCAAAGTAAATTTATTTACACTCATTACTCTTATCGATCTTAACTATGATACATTACCGGTACAGTACTGTATATTATTATTAACAATTCCCCGTATAGGCATCTTATTCTTTACATTTATTAACATTAATGTTATATTTCTTAATATAAGTTTCAATTAAATTCATGAGCTCAAACAACGTAAAAATCCTCGAAACAAAAACAGTTGAGAAGGAAAAGGTAATAGCTGAGAAGCTTAACGGCAGATTTGCAATGATGGGCTTTATTGCTCTTGTTGGCGCTTATCTAACAACAGGTCAAATTATTCCTGGCATGGTGTAATGCTTGAGGCAGGAATTAACACTTGGATTAACACTATACTTTTTCCTTTTATGCCGGTCATAACAGTATTTATCGTTAGTGCATTAATGTTGAGTGATTTGCCATGGAATGATGACGACGATGATGATGATGGCGGTGGATTAATCTCCCCGGTATATAACTACGTTCCCCAAGGGGCTTAGAGAATATATATCAAAATGATTTTCATCTCATCGTTATTAAACTCAGTCCCTTCAAGTTCTAGAGACCTTTTAGAGTTTGGTTTCTTTCTTACTATGGGTATTACAGCAGGAAAAGTAGGACTCTTATGAAAACATATCTAATTGCCATATCACTATTTGGTACTGCAATAATAACTACTGCGATAGCACCAAGTATTGCTTACGCACTATAAAAATTAATCATTCTTGTAAAGTTTCAATTAAAAAAAAATGGAAAAATCAAAACCAACTTATTGGCAAAACGCCGAGAGAACTAATGGAAGAATGGCAATGATGGGCTTCTTTGCATTAGTAGTTAACTACGGTCTTTTTGGCTGGATCATTCCAGGGATTTTTTAAAATGAATTTAGATATTTTCTTAATCTCTTTCTTTGCATACCTCTTAGTTCCACTAATAATGATTGCTAAGGGTAGAAAAAACAAGGCATTTTAAAATGTCTTATTTCGCAAAAAAATAATTATATAAAATATGACGTATGGTTTGATGAGAATATTTCTCCACTTGATTTGAAATTTTATTACGAAGAAAAACGATTCTCAAATACTCTTCATGATAAATTTTATTTATTGTCAACTTCAAAAATATTTATTGGGGGTTCTGAAAAAAAATGATTAATATAAAATATTTTTTTAATTACCGACCCTAATAAAATTAAAGAAAAATAAGGTAAATGCTTAATTGTATCCATAAAAAAAGGGCGTTATATACGCCCTTTTTAAAAGCTAGATCATCCCCATCACCCAGCCTTTCTAATATAATAGCACTACATATGGTGTTTGACTGTAATATTTCTTACTTTAGGTGGGGTTGTTTATTGATGTTTTATTTGCCATGATAGAGGTCCCCATCACCTAGACTCGCAAGGGTCTTTTTTTTTTTTTTTTTTTGCCTAAAAAAACCAAAACGTGAATGATTTAGACATCAATATAAAACAGTCTCTATAGATACTCTTAACAGACATCACAAAGTACTAGAGTAAAAAAAATAAAAGTTAAATATTCAATTTGTCACTTCAAAATCAAACTAATAGTAATTTTCCATGGGATTATCAATTTGGAGATGAGAATTTCCAAAATGAACCCTGGATTCTAAATAAAGGAAAGGAATATGTAACTATTGAAAAAAACCTAGATAATAAAGGTTTTTTTTATTTACAAAAGAATGAAGAAAAACGTCTTTCTCTTAATGCTTTACAAACAAAATCTACATATAACCAATTAATGAATTTTGGATATAAGCTACGAATAAATAAGATCTAGTTTTATAAGGATACATTTTCCAGAGATCTAACCTGTGTTTTAGATTATTAATAAGAATCGGAATGCTAGCGGCAACCACAGACATAGAAGCAACATAAGTAATAGAGTTACTGAATGAACATTAGGGATATACTGCTTTTTAAAAATTTGCGTCTTCATAATCTATTTAGCTTTCTTTAATTTTAGCTCTCTTCTAATTAGTAAAGCTATAACAACTACACCCATATTCATTAGAAATACGTCTAATGGCATTAATAAAAAATCTCTAATTAATTAATAGCATGAATTTGGGTGTGCCAATTTAAAAGGATTATTAATCTTCATAGACCAAACAACGTGGGTTGGATGGATTTAATTCGCATTCCTTATCCCAGTAATCAGCCAGGTCAGTTGATACTCCTTGCTCTTTCATTAAATCCTTAAGAGTTGGATATTCCTTTGCAAGATCAAGATCCCTTAATTTCTTATCTTGAATTGCGAATGGTGATGTTTTTAAATTCATAATAACCTCAAAATTTTTGTTGGATTCTGACCACCGAACGTGGATGATCATGGACATAAGAATTAAACTCTCTTGCAAGCATCAGGCAATCGTATGCATCAAGAGCATAGAATCCTAATTGATGTGTACTGTTTGATGAATCTTTGTAACTTAGTACATATTTTTTACAAGATTTGATTGGTGTTGAAGACATTTGAACTCATGACTGCTACAACTATGTTCTAACTAGGCAGACTAATCATCCGACCAATATAAATGTACGGTTTGAGGTACTCCCATATACGGATAGAGGATCAACAATTGCATCTCAATATTGTTAAAATCATCAAATTAAATAAAAAAAAATAAAAATTTTATTTGTGTAAAAAAATATTTTTCCAAAGCATATATAATTTTTAAAAATAGATTTTTAAATTAGTGAAAAAAATAATCTTTCCCCTCTTGGCTTGTATTGCATTACCAACAACTATTCATGCAAATGTTGACCCTAAAGTTGCTGAGTTTTGTTTGAAGGCCGACGACTTTAAAGGTTGCGTTGAAAGTATGTCTGGAATGAAAAAAAATAATCCATCTCCTAAATCTGAATACGATAATGCCTTAGTTCAGCTTGCATCCCTTGATACTTCTTCTGCAATGAAATCTATTAATTTATTTATTAAGGATAACCCAATGTCTAAAGAAGCTTATCTCTTAAGAAGTATAATTTATAGTTATGACTTAACTTTTGCTGGTAAAACAACCTTTATAAGAAAAGCGATACGAGATTTAGATAAAGCAATTGAAATAGATGACAATTATTCTTATGCTTATGC
>QCUB01000001.1 GCA_003210895.1 Prochlorococcus sp. AG-676-M04 | reverse complement strand
CTTGGTTATAAAAATATAATTATTTTTCCTTATTTTCTTTTTTCAGGGGTTCTCGTAACAAGAATCAAAAGGCAAAGTGACTTAGTAGCACTTGATAATCCACATGTTGAATTCCATGAGGCAAAATATCTTTCTTCTCATAAATATGTTATTGAAACATTTGTAGAAAGGATTGAGGAAATTTTGAATGACGAGAGCAATAATTTCATGAATTGTTCCTTATGCAAATACAGATCAAACTTATTTGGTTTTGAAAAAGAGGTTGGATTAGTACAGGAAAGTCACCATGATCATGTAGAGGGCTTAGGAACTAGCTGTGACTTATGTGATTCTGAATGTAATGGGACCTGCGAAAAGAATAGCCAAAGCCTGACTGATGTTGATGATCAGCCAGTGCCTTTAGTAGAAAAAAATAATGATGAACATCAGCATAAACATGAAGATCATCATCATCATCATCATAGTATTTACCCAAATTCAAAACATCCCCTGGGACCTGTTACGCTTCGCTTGCTTAGTGATGATCAAATCTTAAGAAATTCAGTTGAAAAAGACTGAATCAACCGTCTCTTTCTTAATTTGGTCTCAATAGACTAATCGTATAAGTCATATATAAGTATTACTAATAGATATTCAGAAATGTATTTTGGGTTAAATTTTCCACAGTTAATAATAAGTTTTCCACGTCCATATCCACATCGAATTAGGTATAAAGCCTCATCTCGAAAATAACAGCACTTCAACATTATTATTGACTTTTCTTAAAGCTTCTTTCAATTTAATTCTTTGGGAATTCTTTTTTGTTAAATCAGCTTTATAACATGAGTCTCATTTGATAAAGGAAAAGAACTGATTAAAATATAATTTTGACTTTTTTAAAAAAATAGACAATTATGTTTGTACACGAAGTTTGTTTTATGAATCAAATAAATCAAGAAAATAACATTGAAGTTAAATTTGATAAATCATTTCCATCAAAAGTCTCTTTAGAAACTGAGCTTTCAGAAAGTCTTTATGAAACTATGAAAGATTTTGTTTTACATAATCCTACATGGGATCAATACAAGCTTATAAATTCTGCCTTAGCTACTTTTCTTGTCCAAAATGGATGTACAGATAGTTCAGTTTCAGAGATTTATATAAATCAACTTTTTACACCTTCTAAGTCTTTTTAATATTTAAACAAGCTCTTCTGCTTATAGCCATCATCGTTAAGGTAGGACTTTGCCATGAAGAAGTTGGCCAACATGCACCATCTATTATAAGGACATTTTTACACCTCCATAATTGATTTGATTTATTGACGACACTTTCTTCCTCACTAAATCCCATAGCTGCTCCTCCTACTTCATGAATATAATATCCCGGTGGTGGAGGGTTTCCTGAAAGTGAAATAGATTTTTCTGTAATTAATCCTACATATGGGATTTTTATGAGCTCATCAATTCTTCTAATTTTTCCATCCGCAGCTTCTATGGAATCTTTTATCGTACTTTCCATATGTTTAGCCATATTTAATTCGTTTTCACTCCATTCGAATTCAATATGAGGGATTGGAATCCCCCAGCTATCCGTTCTCTTAGAAAGAGATACTGAATTTTCCTCTCTTGGTAGGACCTCACCGTGGGCGATTAGAAAACCTGAAGAATAATTCAAATCTTTTTGTAAAAACTTAGGGATTCCCAGCCTATCAATTGCACCCCAAATTCCATATCCTCTTAAAAAATTAATGCTTTCAGGTTTAGGTAAGTTTGACCCGAAGGGTATGAAAAAGCTCCCCGCGCCCGAGAGTGCAGGATAAGAATTAGAATTAGAAGGAGATTTATCTTTTGTCTGAATTGTATTAGGAACTGAAAAAAATCTACAGATAGAAATATGATCCATCAAATATTTTCCTAGCTTACCGGAGGTATCTTTAAAACCTGAAGAATTTGATTTGATTTCCGAGTTAAGTAGAATCCTGAGTGTTGATATTGTGGATGCACATAGGATAATTAAATCGCAATTTAATGATATTCTTTGACCATTTTCTAGATTTACAATGATTATTTTTGAAGCGAGCTCAGTTTTTTTTTCTATTTCGAATGATTCTACTAGGTGATTGGAAAGTATTTGAACATTTCCGGTGCTTAATGCTTTTTTAAAGGTGGTCCCGACACTCGAAGATCTCGGCCATTGGTCTTCTTTTACTGAGGAATTACGGTCAAATCCTCTAGATTGAATAAATGGGTAGTTTAATTTTGATTTAACTTGATTCCCAAAAATACTTTCGTTAATTGTGAGTGGTATTTTACCAATATATTCACCATTTGGAACTTCTTTAATGTTATCTTTCTGTCCATAAATTCCACAAAATTTCTCAATAAAATCATAATGAGGTGATAATTCATCGTAGGAGATAGGCCAATCTGGTCCGTATCCATCTTTTTTTGATGGATTAAAATCATCTGGTGACAATCTCAATGTAATACCTCCCCAGGTTAATGATCTACCCCCAAATTGCTTTCCTTGAGTCCAAAGGAATGGCTTGTCTTTTGATTGGCTATAAGGATGATTTAATTCATTTGAATATAAGTCAGGGTTGTTTTTCCAATAACCAGGATGTTGACTTTGATTAGCGTGTTTCTTTGAGATTATTCCAGATAATCTTTTTAAGGTATCTTTCGGCTCATGACTACTAGCCTCACTTCTTTTAATTTGAGGACCTGCTTCTATTACTAGAACTCTTATTCCTTGTTCGGCTAAAGTAAGTGCAGCTACTCCACCTGTTGCGCCTGAACCTACTACGATTGCATCAAAAGGATTTATATCCAAAATCTACTTTTATATTTTTCATATCAACAAATATAGCATTCAGTTAAAAATATATTTCTTGTTTTCAACTTAAGAAGTTAGAATTTATTTAAATATTTTTAGATTTAAATGAGAGTTATTATATTGATTATTTGTTCTATTACTTTAATCTTTCCATCGAGTTCTTTCGCAGCATTAGATTACGGCAAACAATCATTATTAGGAACTGATTTTTCGGGATCTGATTTACAAGGTGCAACTTTCTATTTGACCGATTTACAGGATGCAAATTTGTCAGATTGTGATCTTCAAAATGCAAGCTTATATGGAGCAAAATTAAAGGATACTAATTTAAGTAATTCTAATTTAAGAGAAGTTACCCTTGATTCAGCCGTGTTGGATGGAACTGATTTAACAAATACCAATTTAGAGGATTCTTTTGCTTATAGTACTCAATTTGAAAATGTAAAAATTCAAGGAGCAGATTTCACAAATGTCTACTTGCCAAGGGATGTTGTGAGGGAATTTTGTAAAGAGGCCTCTGGAACTAATCCTTTTACTAATAGAGAAACTAGGAAAACTTTGGAATGCGATTATATTTAAATTTAAGCAAATGAAAGTTCTTTTTTGATTGTTCTCTGTTTATAAAGTGATCGCCCCACCGGCCAACCTAAAGTAGATAAATGTTTTATTAATATATTTGAGTATCTGAAATTTAATTTACTAGAAAAATTAATATCCAATTCATTTAAAGTTTTTATTAATAAATTAAGGTCTTGCTCTTTACCTCTCTTTTTATCTAATAAGATCAAATCACTCCGCAAAACCTTATTTTTTAGGATTGTATCATTTTCAGCAAAGCCTACTTCTATTGAATTATTCCTATCAGAATAAAGAGTATAAACTATTCCAAACTTAGATTTTTGAGGAGCTAAATTTAAAGATGATGAAATAAATTTGCGATAATCTTTTTTTAATTTTTTTAATAACATTTTATTTTTTTTCGTTTTGAGCAATTTCATATTTTTCTAATAAATTATTCACTTCTGCTAAGGCAATTCTTTTCTGACAAGCAGAATCATATCGATTTATTGCTATCGATGGAATCGAACCTTTGCTCTTCATTTCTCTAAGGCCTGTTTCTAAACACTGAAAGGCAACACTTGATAGATCGCGGCCTTCTGCAGCAGCCCAGACCTTTAAAAGATAATTGAGATTTGATGGTACCGAAATTTGAACTTTGTTTGAATTAGAAGTATTTAAAGCAATATCATCTAGGCTTACTTCTTTTGAGGATATAGTTTTTTTAACTTTTTTCTTTAAACTTCTAACTTGTCCTAATGCATCTTGATTATTTTTTAATTTTCTCTCTATTTCAAATAAATCTTCTTCTGTATTAATCAAGGCATCTAACGCCCACTTTGCGTCGTCCTCCGCAATAGTTGTGCTCTTAAGCCATTCATCTCTAATGTAAGACCAATTCTTGGACATAAATTCTTAGCTGTACTATAAGAATAATTTAATCTATATAGATTGTCTATAGATTTTTAATGGAATATGAATAGATTGTAGTATTTTTCTTTATATGATAAATTTTTTAAAAATGATAACTGTTTTCTCTGTATGTTTAAAACTTTCAACCTTTGGGATGACTCACGGTTCTAGGCAAATAAAATACCTTTAAGGATTAAAGTCTCTACATCTTGATCTTTCGTTTTCATAATCTTTGATTGCATTATCCCATTTTGATATATCCCCATCTTTCCCAAAAATATACAAATCCATTTGCTTAGAATAATTTACTGATTCAATCCAACTATTCATTGAAGCATTACAAAAAATTGTACTTCCAAATTTTCGATAGTCTATAGAATCTCTTTTTGCTGTAAATTCCGCATTTGCGCGTTTCTTATCTAATTCTTTATACCTTAAATCCTCAATACTGGGTTTTGAAAAATTAAGGAAGGTTTTTTATCTAAGTTTAAATATGCATTAAGGCATCCTCCAATAACAACAAGAGCAGCCCCTTTTATTAGCCAAGTTATAGTTTTATACATTAGTACTAATTTTGTATTGCCATAGCAAAGTAAAAACAAGAAACCCTTCCAGAAATTCCCACTACCAGAA
This sequence comes from Prochlorococcus sp. AG-676-M04, assembly GCA_003210895.1. Lineage (GTDB taxonomy): Bacteria > Cyanobacteriota > Cyanobacteriia > PCC-6307 > Cyanobiaceae > Prochlorococcus_A. Next base: position 73,719 of record QCUB01000001.1, on the reverse strand, counting down.
GGGTTATTAAATTGAGTACACTACTATACGTAATCAATCTATGTCTTGGAGTTGAACGTAGAGTTAACTCATGAGGTTTGGCCTCAATTAATTTATAGCAAAGTAATTAGAAACTAACTTATTTATTTACAACTTTTCCTCCATACGTTCTAACTATTTTATCTAACAAAATACGCATATCTTTATTTTTAAGTTTCTCTACTTGCTGTAAATTTTCAAGAAGATCACATATTTGATCCTGTGTGTCTTCATTTAATTCTGAAATTGCCATAACTAATCTCTTTCAATAAGTTCAATCTTATATCCATCAGGATCTTCTATAAATGCTAAAACGGTAGTACTATTTTTCATTGTTTTTGGTTTGGTCGTAACATTGCATCCGTTATCTTCCAGTCCCTGGCAAATGCCATGTATATCTTTTACACCAATAGCGATATGCCCATACTTATTTCCTAGTTCATAATCTTCTGATTTTTTACTCCAATTATGAGTTAACTCAATTACTGCGTTATCTTTCTCAGAACCATAGCCAACAAAAGCTAAAGTAAATTCTCCATGAGGATAATCTTTCCTTCTTATTAGATTCATCCCTAATCTATTTACATAAAAATTAATAGATTTATCTAAATCCCCAACTCTTAACATGGTGTGTAATATTCTCATTAAAAATTTCTTTATTTATAGACAATGATATTTCGTTAATTTAGTTTTTAAGAAATTACGTTAAGATAACGATGTTAAAGGATAAATTTCAATTGAATCAAATAATTCAAAGACTTTCTTCAGTTATCTTTTATACTTTGCCATTAAAGGCTTCATTACCTTTTGGAAATTATTTATTTTATAAATTTTCTTTTTTAAAAGTACTTTTATATCTCACTTTCCCCGTTGCGATAATTGAGAGATCTCTTCCTTTTGGTGGATTATTATTTTTTTTGATATTGTTTGCAGGAGTTGTGAGGAATCCAAATATCCCTTATTTCGTAAGATATAATGCTTGTCAAGCTTTACTCCTTGACATTGCTCTTATTATAATTAATTATCTTTTACGTATTTTACCTGTGGCTGAATTTGGTTTAATAGTATTTGTGTTTACTCTATCTATTTTTATGTTTGCTATTTTTCAGTGCATTAATGGAGTTGAACCTGAGATCCCATTTATTAGTAAATCTGTAAGAATGCAAATTTAAAAACTCATTAAATTCTTTAAATTGGGTTTATTAACAATTATTTAAGATAGATTCCCATCTTTTCTGACTGGATTTTATAGCTTCCACTGGTGGTTCGGTTCCTCCTATCTCAAATGCTCTAATTAAAGATTTGTTGGCTAATAACCCCAATCTTGCTGCTTCTCTCTGTCTTGAACATACATTCAGCCTAGAACCTTCTTTGAGATTAGTTTCTATCTCTTTGAGAATTTTGCTGGCTTGGTTTGATTTAAAGTAAAAATCATTCATATAAATATCAATTGGAGTTTCAGCTAGCGTTTGATTGGGTGCAATTGATAAAGTTAATAAAATCAAAAATGAGGCAAATATAAATTTTCTCATTATAAAATTCCAGGAAACTTTCTCTTTGATCTATTCAATACTAAGTAAAAAGTAAGTACACTAATGGTACCGGATGGACCTATAAAAATATGCCAAATTTGATCACCAGTTATCGAAAGATTTGTTCCAAAGAAAGTTGTAAATATTATTCCAAAGATTGGGTAAGCAATTAATAGCCAATCTTTAAACATTCGTTGCCAATTTATTATCAAAAAAATACTTATCATTACTTGAAAAGATAGAGAGATGGTTTTATCAATTAACAAATAAGAAACTATTGAGCCAAAACATAAGAAAATATTTGTTCCAATTAAAAATTTATTTTTAATAACTGATATTGCTAAGCTTGTTAACCCTAATGCAAGAAAACTGTAAAATAGCCAGTTAAATAAAGAAGAGTGATCTATATAAATCCAATCTGTTTTTGTATGATCAATCGTCTCAAACATTGATGCCAAACCTAGAAAACCAAACCCAAAGGGAATTAGAAAGTAGTTTTTTACATTTTTGAATTTATTAATAGATTTAAATCCAAAAACTATTGGAAAAACTATTGCTTGTAAATGAGCTAAAAATAAGATAATGAAAAACAAATTAATCTAAATATTCTCAAATTACATTAAATTTAAATTTTAAATAACGTTTTAATTATCTTAAAAGAGAAATATACCATTGCCCAGCAAATACAATTAATATTGTAAGAACAAGAGGGAAAGCAGGATAACGAGTTTTAAAGTTTGCAGGTGGCCAAGGAGACCATGATATAAGCCTACCTTTTGATTCTTTTGAAGAAATTATATTTTTTGTTTTTTTGGTATCAGAGATTTTTGTAGCGAATCCTTTATCCATAAGTCAAATTAAAAATAAATAATAACAAGAACAAAAATAAAGAGTGTATTTAAAAATAAACAAGATATATTTATATTATTATTTAATTTGACTTGTTTTTGAAATGGGGGAAGCTAAAAGAAGAAAAGATTTAGGTTTGCCCGCTAGAGAAAAAGAAATTGTGTTCCCTGAATTTAATAAAAAAAAGGTTCAGCAGAAAGTTAGAAATATTTTATATAAATATCCTATTATTCCTTTCGTCTTTTATGGCTTAGCAATTTTTATTCTTTTTGTTGGCGTTTTAGGTGTCATAAAATACTATAAGTGAGGATTATGTTTTTCTGAATAAAAAATAATGTGGGAATTAGAAAAGATTGCAAAAGTTTTAAAATATAGAATGATGAAGTCAGAAGAAGGATTAGATAATAAACCCTCTATTTTATTTTGTGGAATGGATGCTTATCAAAAGAGAGATCTTCATAGTGAAGCAAAAAAAGCAGGATTCAAACCTGTATATTCAATGAAGCATCCATCAATAAAAGTTATAATACAAAGGTCATCTTCAAGGAAAATAGAAACTGATAAGTTCAAGACGATAACAATGGACTTAGAACATTTTTGGTATATGTGTAGACATCTTTTATAAAGTCATTAGAAGTACAGTTTTAGATGAATGGAGGGGGTGTCGGTCGGATAAGGTTAGAGTGACCAGTCTTGAATTAATCTGAATAAGTTACAAGTGCCAATATTATAAAAATCACAAACAAAACACAAATTCTAAAAACTTTAAAAAATATAAAAAAAAGACCCTTATTTCTAAAGGTCTTTATTTTGGTTTTACTAAATGAAGTGTTTCCTTGTTTCCACTGTTTTAGTAGAACCTCTCCTACACACGATTATATATTATTACATAATTTTTTTTTTAGTGGAAGGTTATAAGTAATGTTACTTATTCGAAACATATGCCAATTATCCCTTATTAGAACTTAGTGGTATTAAAAAAAACTAATTTTTACGAATCGGGGCGTTTAGTATCAAAAATTAGTGTGTAAGGAGTATCTGATTTATTTAGTCTACTGGAAGAAGTATTAAAGATTTGATTATTCATGATTAAAACAACCTTAATGATTCATTCAACATTTTTGAGATAGATAATTTGTTAAAGCGACAGTTCTAGTGATCTAATTGACCAATGATGAACAAATAGATCTTCACTAATCCATGGTCTGTAATACCAAGGAAATTAACTATCTAACCTCTCAAGTAAGAAAGTGAAAATTAAGTAATCAGAAATTAAACCTTCGGGATTAATTTTGAGCTGTCTCAAAAATTCGTTAGTAAATTCTAAAGAAGTGAGCAATCACATTTACTATCAAAACTAACTTTAGGAAAACTCTTAATCTGAATATCAAATAGACCTCATTCTGTCGTCACTAATAAAAAGACTCCGTGAAGGGTCTTTTTTTATGCCTTAAATTTATATAATTTTTTTAGTAAACTTTGCAATGAGAACTTGTTGGGTGGTCGATACATTCTTTTTCCCAATAATCCTGTCTTAGATCTTTCGGTAATTGATATTTAAAATCATGCATTCTCCAAAGATCTGAAGTTGCGTTTTTTAAAGCAGTTAACGGAGTGGTGAGTTTCATAAAACCTCCTATATCTCTACTCCCTAATTATCCTCCTAGTTACTTTAAATTAATAGAGTATTAATACCCGAGTAGAAGTGCTTTATAGTTTAAATCAAATCTTTTCCCAAAATAGATAAAGATTTGAAAACTGGTTTTTAGTATCTACTATTGCCGTACTTGTTGATATCAACTTCCATCCTGCAGAATTACGTTTTTTGATGATTGCTGCAATTTCATTCTCTTGCCTTTGAGTATTTGCATTTCCTATTGCATAATAAATTTCAAGATCATTTTTTGCTAGTACCATTTTTATTTGTGATGATTTATTCAATGTTAATATTACTCAATCTTTCATAGATACTGGAGTGGATTCGATATGGTGACTAAAAAGTTTTAAATGGTTTTACCTTCACCTCAAATTGCGATTAGATTATTGCTAATAAGTATTGGAATAGTTGTAGTTTTTGATATTAAAATTGATTTCTAAATGGAAAAAGGAACGGAATTTTGATAATGATCGATTAGATCCCTCTGAAGAATATTTTAGAAAGAAGAAAAAAGATAGTGATGATGATACCTATTCCCCTCCAGAAGAATCAGATCCACCTCATTATTAAATACCCCCCAAGTAAAAAAAACAAAACACAAACATCAAATTTATAAATCTGAATTATTCTAGAATATTTTATTATCTTATTTTTCTGGATACTCTCTCATATTAGTCTTTCTGGGATTCTCTGCCTTGATATGATATTTCCTGATTTGTATGTAGAACGGAGGGGGTGGGATTCGAACCCACGGTGCCCTTGCAGACACGCTAGTTTTCAAGACTAGAGCCTTAAACCACTCGACCACCCCTCCAGGTGAAAAAAATATTTAATTTTTAACTATATCTATTATAGCAAAAAGAGTTTAATTTTTTCGGAAAAAATTTGGAATCAAATATTTGAATATATACGAAAATACTTGATACGACTACATATCTATCTATTTTTAAGCCAGAGTCTGTAATACTTGTGAAACCTTCTAGCAGGGGTATCAAAATTTTGATAACTTAATCACTACATCAAAAGAAATTATCCAAAATTAACGTTTTGTTGAAATATACCAAATAAATTATTACCAACTATCGCCGCAATGATTAAAACAAAAGCCACTATCGCAAAAAGGACACTAACGTCTTTTATGTCGTAGGGAGTCTTAAATAAAGGTTTTTGATCCGCCATAAGTTCCTCTAAATAGTCAACATTTATATACTTTATATCAATTGTTGCGAGAAGTATTAAGTATTGTTCACCTGACTTTATTTACAAAATCGTCGTAAGTAACCGTTAGTTATAAGGAAAGTTTATGAAACTGACCACACTTTTTTAATTCTAAATAATTCATTTAATGACATTTGGAAGATGCATGATTTTAATTATCATTTACCTAGGGAATCTTTTAGTGAATACTGGGATGAGGAATGCTTTTCCCATCATACAAACTCTTATTGCAAAATCTTTGATGAATAAAATAATTATTGCTAGATAACTAACCAAAAAAAAAGACCACTTAAAGCGGTCTTTTTTATGTTGTAATGAGTTTAACTTGTGTAGGCTTTTCCTCTATATGTTAATTCATTGTGCTGTTTCTTAGCAGCCTCTTTGTTTTGGACATATTTTTGTCCTCTGTAAATTAGAGTCATTGATTAGCTCCTTTTTCGCTTAAGTCCCCGTTCCATGGCTTAAGTCGATCTGCATCTTGCATATGCAAGTTGAACGTTTTGTAGTAATTGCTACATTTTTATATTAACACCTTTGGAATGTTTTTGTCTATTTTGAACAAAACAATTCTTATTTATTATTTATTTGGAGTTAAAAAAGTTCATATTTTTAAGCTTATTAATTTCCTTAAAAATAGTACAGGTTACATTTTGTTCAATTAATCGTTTTATTTTTAATAAACTTCCTTTTTAAATGTAAAATTCAAAAGATTATAACGTTGTTTATGTTCTCAAAAAACAAAAAATCTCCTAGTAAAAGAGCTACCGTTGTAGAAGAAAAACCTTTGTTTGCACAGCTACTTCCATTTGCAAATGTTATGACTGAAAAAGTACAGGTAGTTAATGCTCTAGCTTTTACTTTAATAATGGGTGTTTCAATTTTTGGGATAGCTCTTTGGAGGCTTTCTGCTTTAACTTAATTATCTAATTTTTTAGAGTATTAATTTCTGATTCTTTGTTATTAATCATTGTAATAAGCCACTTAGAAGCTAAAGCTCTTGATATAGATCTGTTTTTTAGAAACCTACAAATGTAAACATGTAGGTTTTTTTCGTTTTTGGAGTTAAATTTTTCTTCAAATTCCAATATCTCCTTTTCAGTAGTTTTTTTTCTTAGTTCGTCAACTAATGCATGACTGCATGAATCATTAAAAAAATTACCAATATTTAAGCTTAATGTCATAATCAATTTATATATCTACTTAAGATTTAGCTATAGATTGATTTTTAAAAAACAAATATTACTTTTATTTATAAATAATTTAATATTTAATTTTATGGCTTAGCTAGCGGAAGAAGACATTTATCTGAATCACAACCAGCTGGACCCGCTTCAGAGAGCTCTCCAACGTCATATTTATTTAGGGCGTCAAAGAAATCGTTATTTACTTTCCTTTCAGTTACCTGTTCCTGCAAAGATAAATATTCCTCTTTGCTTATAGGTTCAAAAGGTAATCTTGGGAATGTAGCATTTGCACTGAATCGAGCTAATAATGCTGCAGAAATATACCCTTCGTTATTTTCTATTGCACTATGTATTGCTTTTGCTAAATCTTCAATTTCACTTTCTCTAAATTCAACAGTTGCAGAAGTATTATGTTCTGTATAAAACTTTTGAACTTGCATATAAAAATCGAATTGTGCAAGGGCAGAGAAGTTATTAATATCTATTTGATCTGCTCCTTCTATGTTTGCCCAACTTACTTCTGTTGGAATTTCAACGAGCCATTCAGTACATCTTGGGTCAAATGGATTATCAAGCAAGCATCCTTTTTCATCTTTATCGGATTGAGATGGAACAACAGAGTAACCATAATCCATACAAGCTAAAGCAATAGGATCATTCTTTCTGAAAGTTATTCTTCTTAAAAATCTTTGTGCTTTAGGTGGATGCCATCCAGGAGCAGCTCCTGTTAAAAGACTTTTGGTGCCAGCAGGTTGAACTGTTGTGCATCTATTGGGTCTTCTTAGATTATGTTTGTCGCAGTATTCCCAAACAGTTTCTTTTACAGTTTTTCTCCATGAATCTAAGAATTTAGCTTCTTGCTTTTTAAATTCTTTTCCTTCTTCGTTGTCAGGTCTCCCAGCTTCCCACCATTTCAACCAAGGAGTTCCAAACGCATGTACAAAGAAATCAAATAATCCTGTAAAACTAACTCCCACAATAGGATCATACTCCCTACTTTTTCTATATCTCTCAACTTCAAATTCATGATTTAGCAAACATGCCACTGAAAGAGCTGCAGCTTTAAAGGCTTTTTTTTGTTCTTCAATATTTTCCGGATCTATCTGATTTAGGTGAACTTCGGCCAAGTTACAATGAAAATCGTTGCCTAATATTTCTCCGCAAGGATTAAGTCCATATCTACTCATTCTATGATCTAGTTCTTCTTCAGAAAAAGGTCCGTAATTGAGATTAATCCAATTTCTAGCTTCCTCTTTACCTTGTTCTGAATATATTTCTATAAATTCATTTTTGAGATCTTCTCCGTTCAAAATATCTGCATTTGATCTTGCTATTGCTTCTGGCGCAAATTGAATTGCTCCTTCACCTGAATGGAATTGCTTGGTTACAGCATCCAGAATTGTTTGATAAGAGGGCTTTGTATGATAAACCCTTGTATGATTTGCCATTCTAAGAGCGTCCTTTTCAGGATCGATTCTCCAATTACCGTCTTCGTCTTGACTCCATAGATTCTCTTTAGCTGATGCTGCTTCTTTATCATCAGATGCAAACTGCCTCATGCCAGCGCTTCTTCTTATATTACCTGCAACTATTGTTACAGCTGCTTCGTCAATAAGTAAGCAACACTCAACTGTATTTAGCTTTCTACCAATCGCTTTTCCTAATAGAGAAGCAACTCGAGAGTATAGATCCTTTAATTTAATAGGATTCGCCATACCTCCAAAACCTTTTAATGATTCTCCTGCTGGCCTAATATCTTCTAAGTTAATATGAATATTAACTTCTTTCTCAAGACTTTCATTGCTTGATGCTTCAAGAAGATATTTATAACTATCTACCCAGCCTCTTCTGCTATCCCCAACTTTTATAAAAATATCGTTGCCTTTAATTTCTAAAGAGGATTTTTCCTGCCTTTGATCTTTAGGAGTTATTCCTACTTCGCTTACTGATTTAATAGTTATTTTATTTTTTACTGTTGGAAGCTTATTTATAAAATGGGGCTCTATTATTGCTCCTGTGCCGCAACCCATCATTGCTAAATCCATCATTAAGGCAAAAGCTTCCCAATCAATTAAATTTGTCGAAGTACAATTATATGCTCCTGAAAAATTCTGGTTTTTATTAATCCATGGAGTCCCTCCGATCCATAACCATCTTCCAGATGGTTGAGCCTTTTGGTTACTCTGCATTTCTCTCATTAACATCAATTCTTGATCAGAGAGTTTCCCTAATTCTTTTAATCCAGATAAATTTCTTTCTCCAACTTCACTCCAATTCTCTCTTTTCCCGGAAACTGTCTTTCTGCTATATGACCTAAAGAAGACAGGATAAGCAGCAGGAGCTGTTTTTGGGAAGTCATCTTTTCTAAGATTATTAGAATTGCTCTCGGAGGAGGCTTTATTTGGTGCAATTGTCACGATAAAAAAAAGTATGTAAATTTACCCGTAAAGGAAGAATAACTCTACCTGTGGCGTCTGCAACTATTCTTACCACTATTTAACGGTTTGTGTGAAAATATGTTTATTATGAAATCTTTGTTCACGGAAGTTTATGGAAAGAACTGTTGAACCTGAATTAATGGAAAGAGAAGATCAAGTTGATTCTTATGCTAAAGCTGACTTTTCAGAGGGAGAGAATAATCTTATTAGTCAAATAAATCATTACTTGATTAAAAATAATATTCATTTGAGTAAAAATGAATTGATTGTTGATTTAGGATGCGGACCTGGCAATATTTCTGAAAAGTTATCAACTAAATGGCCTAATACCAATGTTATTGGTATTGATGGCTCCAAAGAGATGATTCGAATAGCTGAGTTAAATAAAAAGAATTCCTTAAATCGGAGTCGATTAAAAAATTTGCGTTACATTTGTGCAGATATAAAAAGCCTTAAATCAAGTGATATTTCTTTCGAAAAAAATATAAGTTTATTAGTCAGCAACAGTTTAATTCACCATATTACTTATCTGGATGATTTTTTTAATTGCATAAAGAGATTATCAAATGATTTGACTATAAATTTTCATAAAGATCTGAAAAGACCGATTGATAAACAATCAGCCTTATATTTAAAAGAAAAATGTGGGGAAAAATATAATGAAATTTTGACTAATGATTATTACGCATCATTAAAGGCTTCTTACACATCAAAAGAATTAAAAGATTTTATTTTTGAGAATAAATTATCCTCTTTAGAAGTGTTCGAAGAAGGTGATCAATATTTAGTCATTTATGGTAAGGTTTAGAGTTAGTGGGATTGTTAAAATAGAATTTAATGAGTTCAAGTACTGAAAACTTAAATAATAAAAATATCTTAGAGGCGGTAAATAAAAGAAGGAACTTTGCGATTATTTCACATCCTGATGCTGGTAAAACAACTCTCACTGAAAAACTTCTTTTGTATGGAGGCGCTATACAGCAAGCAGGTGCAGTAAAAGCAAGAGGTAATCAAAGGAAAGCAACTTCTGATTGGATGGAACTTGAAAAACAAAGAGGTATTTCAATTACTTCAACTGTTTTGCAGTTTGAATATGAAAGATCAGTAATAAATCTGTTGGATACTCCTGGTCACAAAGATTTTTCTGAAGATACATATAGAACCTTAGCTGCCGCAGATAATGCAGTAATGCTTGAAGATGCTGCTAAAGGATTAGAACCTCAAACAAGAAAATTATTTGAGGTATGCAGAATGAGAAAAATACCTATTTTTACTTTTATTAATAAGATGGATAGACCGGGCAGAGAACCTTTTTCTTTGCTTGATGAAATTGAATCAGAGCTTGGTTTAAATACTTTGCCCGTTAATTGGCCGATTGGTATAGGTGAGGAATTTAGAGGAGTTATTGATAGATTTACAAGAGAGGTTATTTTATTTGATAAAGCTGTTAGAGGGAAACAGTCAAATGAGAAAAGAATGAGTTTAGATGATAAAGAACTTTCAAAATATGTAGAGAAAGAATTACTTGATATCGCTCTTGAAGAGCTCGAGGTTCTTGATGAGGCAGGTTCGAAATTAGAAAAAGAAGAAATTTTTAATGGTTCACTTACTCCTGTTTTCTTTGGCTCGGCGATGACAAATTTTGGGGTAAGACCTTTTTTAGATAGTTTTTTAAAAATGGCTCAAAAACCAACTTCAAGAAATAGTAATAAGGGAGATATTGAGCCCGCAAGCGATGAATTTAGCGGTTTCGTATTTAAGTTACAGGCAAATATGGATCCAAAACATAGAGATAGAGTTGCTTTTATAAGAGTTTGTAGTGGAAAATTTGAAAAGGATATGTCAGTCAAGCACTCAAGAACAGGAAGAACTATTAGATTATCTCGACCTCAAAAAATATTTGGTCAAGACAGAGAAGTAGTTGATGATGCCTATCCTGGAGATGTAATTGGACTTAATAACCCTGGAATGTTTTCTATCGGAGATACTTTATATACAGGCACTCATCTTGAATATGAGGGTATACCCTCCTTTAGTCCTGAAATATTTAGTTGGCTAAGAAATCCAAACCCTTCAGCATTTAAAAACTTTAGGAAGGGAGTAAACGAACTTCGTGAAGAAGGTGCTGTTCAAATACTTTATGACTTTGATGAGAGCAAAAGAGACCCTATCCTTGCAGCTGTTGGACAATTACAGTTGGAAGTAGTTATTCATAGATTAAAAAATGAATATGGTGTAGATGCCAATCTTGAATCTATGCCATACCAATTGGCACGATGGGTTTCAGATGGATGGTCAGCTATTGACGAATTAGGAAGGATCTTTAATTGCAAAGTAGTAAAGGATTGCTGGAATAGGCCAGTGATTCTTTTTAAGAATCAATGGAATCTTAATCAATTTATTGAAGATAATGAGAATTTAGATTTAAAAAAAGTAGCACCTGTTGTTAGTGGAGTGGAACCAATTGTTTTATAAAGTCCTATTGGATAATAAAATTGGTTAATCTATAATCATTGTAAAAATCAATTGGATTCAAATAAAAGCAAAAATAATCCCGATAAAACTCCCTATGAAATATTAGGTGTTAAAGAAGGTGCTGATTTTGAAGATATACAAAAAGCAAGAGATCTTAAAGTTAAGGAGGCTGGTGAAGATCTACTACTTAAGGCAAAAATAGAATCATCTTTTGATCAATTATTAATGGGTAGTTTGAAAGCAAGGCAGTCAGGGAATGTTAGTTTCGAAGCTCAAAATGCGTCTAAGAAAGAGAAACAAATTAATAAACTCATTAATAATGATTTCCCGCTTTTATCAAAAATAAAAAATTTGAATAATAATGGAAACAAGTCAAACGAATATAGCCTTCCCAAAATAACCCCTCCATCTTTTGATAATCTTTCAATCAAATTATCTGTTGGATTATTATTTTTGATAATACTTTTAATTAGTCCTGATTCTTACAACAGACTTCTTCTTTCTATTTCAACTTTAATCCTTACTTATATTCAAATTAAATCAGGTAAAAAGTTTATTAGTTCTCTTGGATGGAGTGTGACATTTCTTTCAATAGGATTAATATTTGGAGGTTTATTTGAAACCAACTCATTTATTCAGGAAATATCTAATAACTCTTTATCAATTGAAAAAATTCAAAGTTTACCAGCAATTATAATTTTGTGGATAGGAGTAATTTTCCTTTAAATTAATTTTTAATCATCTCTTTAATCTCTTCAGAATTTATTAGATATTTATTCTTGCAAAATTCGCAAACTAATTCGGCTTTTCCTTCTTTAATTAAAATATCTTCTAACTCGTTTTTATCAAGCATTTTCATTGCATTTAAACTTCTCTGTCTAGAGCACCGACATTTAAATCTAACTTCTTGAGTTCGAGCTTTCTCGGAAATTGATTTATCGTCAATATCTGGAAATATATTTTTTATTAGTGAAAGAAGATTATCTTTTGATTTAAATAAGTCTTCACTAAAAGAATTAATTTCTTTACATCTTTCTTCAAGCAGCGAGACTAATAATGGATCAGTTTCTTTCTTTGGCAAAACTTGAGCTAACAATCCTCCGCTAGAAATAATATTTTTATTTTGAATCTTTTCCCCAATAAATACAGCAGAAGGAGTCTGCTCAGAATGATATAAATAAGATGCTAAATCTTCGGCAATATTTCCATTAACTAACTCAATAGTGCTGGTAAAAGGTTCTCCAAAACCATTATCCCGAATAACATTTAAATAGCCTGTCCCTAATGCTTTTGTGAAATCAAAAGAATATTGATTTGACTTGGTTTTGACTAGATCTAATTCCAAATTAGGATTTCCGACATAACCTCTAACTTTCCCATCTCTGCCAGCATCCACAATTAATCCCTTTAAAGGGCCATCAGATCTTACTCTTAAAGTGACTCTCCCATGCATTACTTTCATCGAACTTGCTAAAAGAAGAGAGGCGCTGAAAGCTCTCCCCAGTATAGAGGTAGTTAGATAAGACAATCCATGCCTTTCTTTCGCTTCCATTGATGAATCTGTTGTTAATACCGCAACTAACCTTATTCCCCCATTAGCCGCAGTTGCGCGTACAATTTTATCCCCCATAATTTTCTTTCGTTAATTCCTTAATCTTTCCTTGTTCAAGAACTAATATTTTAGACGGTATCCCCTCAAATAATGAGGGTTCATGAGTAACGATAATTATTGTATTTTTATTTTTGAGATTGAGAACTAAATTCTTAACATCATTTTTCATTGACCAATCAAGCCCAGCAGTTGGTTCGTCAAGTAAAAGAATAGTTGGATTTCTCATTAGTTGAACTGCTACAGCTAATCTTCTCTGTTGACCACCACTTAATTTCTCAGGAGGTTGAGTAAGATTTATATCTGATAACCCAACTTTTTTTAAAACTTGCTCTATATTTTTTTCTCTCAATGATTTATAACCAATTTTTAATTCTTTCCCAATGGTTGTTCCTAAAAAGTATCTTTCTGGGAATTGGAATACTACTCCACATATCCATCTTCTTTGCCTAGCAGTGATATTTTTATTTTTCCAAGTAATCTTCCCTTTCTGAGGAGTAACTAGTCCACTTATTATTTCCAATAGAGTAGTTTTGCCTGAACCACTTTTACCACAAATTAATATAATTTCATTTTCATGAAGATTGAAACTAATATCTTCTATTGTCTTTTTATTTCCTGTTTGAGGTTGATAACTAATATCTTTTAAATCAAGCATTATTAATTTAGTTGTAGGTATAAAATTTAAACTTTGAATTATCAACTTATAATAGCTATAGATCTAAAAAAAATAACAGTAAAAATGAATATTGCATTTAGGGAAGTTGATCCTTTTAATTGTTGGATTTGGATAAAATTCTTTGAAATACCTACTGAAGCAGAAAAAAACTACTTAGATGGAGTTTTTGATAGTTGGTATGTTTTAGGTAGGTTAGGTGGTTTTAATTCTGAAAATTTACAAACTCATGAAGAGGGTTCTGATTTAAGTTGGATGTCATACGATAATGAGCAAAAAGAATCTACCCTGCCTGCCTTGATGCATAATTTAGGTGTTATGGAATATCAAAATTTATGGTCAAGAAGTTGGGTTGATTTTGGGACTTCAGATTCACTTTCTATTGATATTTTAATAAATGCGTTAAATGAGATATCTAATAATTATGTAAAAATTGATGAATTAATAATTGGGGGTGAAAATAGTGATTGGTCGATTGAGGAACATGAAGATTTGGTTTTTAAAAATTGATTTTTATATATGGACGATTTAACAAGATTATTTATACAGAATGAAAGAATAATTAATAACAAGAACAATAATTTAAAACTTACAAATAATGAAGCGCGCTATATAAATAAAGTAATGCGAATAAAAATTGGTAAAGAAATATTTATCACTAATGGCCAAGGTTCATTATGGAAAGCTATAAACTTAGAGGACGATTTTATAAAGATAAATAATATTAATAAACCTTATTTATTTCAAGAAAAAGAAAAAATTTTATTAGGAATAGCTTTTGTTATACCTAAAAATGGTGTTGAAGATATTCTAAAAATGTGTACTGAAATAGGAATTGATTTTATACAACCTTTGAATTCAGATAGACAGGTTAAGAAGTATACCAACTTCTCAAATAAACTTATAAGATGGGATTCAATTGTTAATGAAGCTGTTGAGCAATGTGAGAGATTATGGAGACCATCTATTTTGAGTGATATTAATTTATTCGACTGGGTAAATTCTATAGAAAATGAAGATATTATTTCAGTATCTGTTACAAGAGATGATAGCTCTGATAATTTAAACCATTGGTTAAAAAAAAAGCAAAGTTTTTTGGATAAAAAAGGAGGAGTTTTATGGAATGTAATTGGACCGGAAGGAGGCTGGTCCAAAGGTGAAATTGAATTTTTTATTAAAAATAAAATTGCTTTTGTAAAACTTTCAGAAACCATTTTAAGAACTTCAACAGCTACTGTTAATGCAACTTCAATTCTTAGTCAATGGCGTAATGATCTTAAATTAATTCTTTAAAAAAATGAATTTACTTTCTAATGATTTTTTACTTGGTTTTTTAATTAATTTTATTCTAATTTCTTTGTTTTTTAGAGTCCCATTGATGACAAAAGGGGGGTGGATAAGTGCTGGGGTATTAGGGTCTATTTTATGGGGATGTTTGTCATGGCAAGGTTGGAGCTCAGTTGTAATATATTTATTCCTTGGATCTCTTGTGACAAGAATTGGTTATAAATTTAAAAACGAAAAAGGGATAGCTGAAAAAAGAGGTGGTAAAAGAGGTCCTGAAAATGTTTGGGGTTCGGCTGCAACTGGATTGTTTTTTGCAATAATGGTTAAATTGAATTTTACTAATTTCGTCTTTTACAAAATTGGTTTTGCTGCAAGTTTTGCCGCAAAGTTGGCAGATACTTTTGGTAGTGAAATAGGAAAAAGATTTGGTAGGAATACATATCTAATTACTTCTTTTAGAAAAGTTGAAAGAGGAACGGAAGGAGGAATTAGTTTAGAAGGTACAGCGGCAAGTGCCTTAGGCTCAATATTTATGTCATTAATAATGTTTATTTTAAATATTATCTCAACAAAATATCAATTTTTGATAGTTGCAATTTCTGGTTTTTTAGCAACAATTTCTGAAAGTTTTATTGGAGCTAAATTTCAAGACAAATATAAATTAAGTAATGAATTAGTAAATTCTATTCAAACAAGTATTTCTTCTATAATTGCTATTTTTGTTCTAATTTTTTATCTCAAAATTTCTAATTAAATTACCTTTTATCAAAGTTAGGATTCCTTCCATTTATTAAGAATATCCCAACTTTTAAGACGTTGATAAATCCAAAGATGTCCATACGCATTTAAGTGTATACCATCCTCTGCAATCCAATTCTTACTTCTATTATCTGAGTACATTTCTCTAAAAGTTGGCAGAAAAGGGACATTTTGATTTATACAGACTTCTTCCATTCTTCTTTCATATGAATGACAGAAATCATTTGAATACCATAAACATCCAGCAAATGGCATTTTGTTTTCATCAACTGGGGTTAGCCCAATTACAAAAACTTGAGTTTGGGACTTCATTTCAAAAATTAATCTTTCTAATCCATACTCGAATCCATTTATCTCTAATTGGTGCCGCCCATTTTTTTGTCCAATTGTTGGAGTATCATTGAGACCCACATTTAAGAGGATAGCTTTGGGTTTATTTCTTCTTGTTTCTCCTCTTGAAGACCATTCTTTTTCCCAACGTAAAGAAACCTTTTCAATTCCATCTCCTCTTACCCCAAGTGGATAAATAATTGGAAAATCATGAAACTTAGACCAATCTTTTCTTAGTCTTTCGCACCATCCTCCTCCTACAGTATCCCCCCATCCATATACTGAACTATCTCCGATTACAACCAATTGTTTTGGTAAAACAGGCACTAATTTCCTTTAAATTATTTCACTTGATTAGAGAAGATTTTTATTACCAATCAAGTTAGATTACTTTTGATTTTACCATTTATTAATTCTCCAATTATTGCAATTGAGCTATAAGCAAACAAAATCACTATGACTTCTTCCCATGCAAATGAACTCAATGATTCTTGAAGTTGCCAACCTAAACCAACACTACCAATTACTCCTAGAATGGCTGTTTCTCTAATTATAATGTCGGATCTATAAGCACAATATGCTAAGTAACTATTTGCTTGTTTAACAAATAATCCGAAAAGCCAACTAGACCTCTTTGCAACTCCTAATGATTTCATCGCAATATATTTTTTATTATCTTGGTTATGTAAATTCGTC
This sequence comes from Prochlorococcus sp. AG-676-M04, assembly GCA_003210895.1. GTDB lineage: Bacteria > Cyanobacteriota > Cyanobacteriia > PCC-6307 > Cyanobiaceae > Prochlorococcus_A. The sequence continues at coordinate 56,991 of QCUB01000001.1, read as the reverse complement.
AAAAGCAACTTGCTTGTTATAGCTGCGTTATGTAATCCTAATGTTATTGCTGCTAAAGATATTGAAGGATCATTAAACATTAAGAGTATTAGAATTAATACAGGCGGTGGTATTAAACGAAATAAAAATGAGATTATTCTGATAATTGTAATTCCTATTTTATTATTTAAAATCAATATAAAAAATGGGAGGAAAACTTATAGTTATTCCAGTAGATAAAAGACATAAAACTATTGTTTCTAATAATAGCTTTAAAAAATCGTATGAAAAAAAATTAAAGTTTGATATCAAAAGATTGTTGATTGAATTAAAAGGTATTGCATTTTTATTAAATATAAAAAAAACAAAGAAAGATAAAGAAAATAAACTAATACAAAATAAAGATATTACAAAATAGGTCAAAAATTTCTTAGAAGTGTTAGATAGGTTGAATTTTATTAATAGTTCTTTTGAGATAATAATTAAAAAAGCTAAACCCCAAAGATAAGTCCATAGCTCTCGAAAATTCAAAGTTTGAAAGGATAAAAATATACTTGTGCCTATTCCTCCAAATCCAAACAATCCCAAAACTGCTGTACTTCTTATGGCGCATTCCAAACGATATAAACCAAAATTTTTAAAGGTTTCTATAACAGGAGCCCAAACTAATGTTATTAAAGTGGAAGATTTAATACCATTAATTTGTTTAATTGATTCAATAGTTTTAAGATTAATATTTTCTATTTGCTCACTAAAAACTTTTGCATTTATAGCAACATAAGGAATGCAAATAGCTATTATCCCAATTGAAAAATTTATACCATATATTTGCATTAATATAAGTCCCCAAATTATTTCATGAATCGATCTTATAAAAGTTAAAAATAAATTTAAAAATCTCTTTAAAAATATAGGTAAATTTAATATTTTATAAAAAATTTCTGAAGATAATATTCCAAAAATAACACCAAATATAATACTTATTAGCCAACTAAAAAATGCAATAAAAAGAGTTTCATTTAATCTTTTTACTAATGTGAAAATGATTTCATTATTAATTTTTGGATTTAAGGCAGAAATAATAAATTCTTTAAATAATTCAATTCCTCCAATATGAAAATTAATAAATAGTTCATAGGCTATAGGAATACAAACTAGTATTGGTAGAAAAGTTATTGAAGAAGAATTTAATTTTAATTTATTCAATTACCTAATAAATCTTGTTTAAATGATATTTTTTTAATTTAGTTTTCTCTAAATCAAATAATATTTCACCATTTTTCATTCCAATAATTCTATTAAAACCATCTAATAAATCTAATCTATGCAAAGAAATTAAAGTAGTGTTAGGAACTTTTATTTTATTTTTATTTTTATTTTTAGTAATTAATAATAGATTTTTAATATTAGAAGTTAGTTTTGGATCTAAATTATTAAAAGGCTCATCAGCAAGTAGGATGTCTGACTCTTGAATTAATGATCTTGCAATAGCAACTCTTTGTTTTTGGCCTCCAGATATTTTTCTAATATTCTTGGAAAAAATAGATTTCTTAATATTACAAACTTGCATATATTGATGAGCTTTATTAAAAGAGCTTATATTTAGTAAATTTTTAAAAGCAAATAGGAAACTTTGTTTTCCAAGAAGTCCACAATTAACATTTTGTTCTGCTGATAGATCTTCTATTAATCTTAAATCTTGCCAGATAGTTGAAATCTTACTCTTTTGATATAAGTTTAATTTATCAAATTCTGTATTAAATAATTTGACTTTACCTTTGTTAGGCTTGAGTGTTCCGTTAAGAATAGATATAAGAGTAGTTTTACCCGCGCCACTTTTGCCTAATAAGGCAATTTTTTCACCCGATTTAATTCGTAAACTTACCTTGTTTAAGGTGAAATTATTTTTATTTTTATAGCTTACCTCTTTTAATTCGAGAAGAGGATTAATCATCTGATTTTTTTTAATTTTCTCGCGATTAACTCGATATTTTTATAATCACTAGATTCTGCTTTTATAAATTTTTTTGAGTTGAACATATCTAATATCTTTTTATGTTCTGTATTTTTAATATCTAAATTAAGAATTGTATTTTTAATTTCTTTAGTAAAACCTTCTCGAAATCTATTATCAAGATTTCCTTGAGCAACCCAATGATAGTCAACATAACCAGGAGTTGTCCAAAAAAGATTTACATTTTTTGTTCTTTTAGGATTATTTTTAAGATTGTTTTCCCACACTTGTTTATTTAAAGCTCCTGCATCAAAGGCTCCACTATTAACTAAAGCGATAGTTGCATCATGACTACCGCTAAACCCTACTCTTTTTCCTTTGAAGTTTTCTATTTTTATTCCAGCATCATTAAGGAAATATTCTGGCATTAACCTACCAGATGTTGAATTTTCAGAACCAAAAGTAAATCTTAGATTCTTGAGCTTTTTAAGTCCATTTTTATTGGAAATTGAATCAAGTTTTAATTTCTTATTCACAATAAAAACGCTTTTAAATTCTTTATCAATATCTCGTTGTGCAATCACAATTGCATTAGGGGTTTGTAATCTTGCCTGAACTCCGGATAAACCACCAAACCATACTAAATCTAAATCATTTGTTCTAAATCCAGTGACCGCAGCAAGATAATTAATAACGGGAACGTACTTTACCTTTACATTTAGAGTCTTGGCTAATTCTTTTGAAAACAAATTAAATCTTTTGTCTAACACCTCTTGATTTTGATCAGGAATTGCCCCGATCTTTAAAACTTTTGGATTTGCATTCAAGGGTGAAGAAAGAGTTGCAAAAACAATAGTAGAGGTTAAAAATAATTTTTTGATATTAATAAAAATCTTATTCATTTAAAAGTAATAATTTAAAATTCCTTTCTCTAATCTTGATAAGCCATCAAGAATTTTTTCTTTTGAAGAGGCACAAGATATTCTAATACATTGATCATCCCCAAAAGGTTTTCCTGGCACCACCACTAAACCATAATCATTAAGAATTCTATTGCAAAATTCTACAGAAGTCATGGAATTATTAGGTAATCTAGGAAATGCATAAAAAGCTCCATTAGGTGGATATATAAATAGTCCTTCGATATTTTTTAGCCCTTTATAAAGGACTTCTCTTCTTAGATCATAATGGCTATTGATTTCTAAGAAAAATTCTCGGGTTACTTTTAAAGCCTCTAAAGCACCTCTTTGAACGAAAGAACAAACATTACTTGTACTTTGACTTTGTAGGGCTGATGATGCTCTAATAACATCTTTTTGTCCTACTAAATAACCCACTCTCCAGCCTGTCATTGCCCAACCTTTTGCAAAACCATTAATTATAAAAATTCTTTCTTTTAGGTCAGGTGCTAATGAAGCTAAACTTAAATGCTTAAATTCTTTTTTAATAATTAATTCGTAAATCTCATCTGAAAGAATATTAATATTTTTATTTTCTCTTACTACTTCTGCAATTTGTAACAACTCTTCTTTTGGCATTATTCTTCCTGTTGGATTGTTGGGAGAATTAATAATTATAAATTTCGTTTTTGAAGATACCTTAGATTTTAAATCTTTTATATTTATTTTGAATCCATCTTCAGCAGAAGAATTTAGGAAGACAGGCTTACCTCCTGCTAATCTAACCATCTGAGGATAGCTTAGCCAATAAGGAGCAGGTATAATCACTTCGTCATCATCATTCAATAAAACCTGGAAAAGATTATAAATCGCCTGTTTGGCACCATTTGTTATCATTACATTTTCAAATTCAACATTTAAGTTGTTTTGGGTTTGAAGTTTTTCTGCAATAGCTTTTCTAAGTTCTAAATCTCCTGAGGCAGGACCATATTTTGTATATCCATCAACTATGGCCTCACTTGTTGCTTTTAATATTTCATTGGGAGCATCAAAATCTGGTTCTCCAGCACTTAAATTACAGATGTCTTTGCCCTCTTTTGAGAGTTGATTAGCTTTAGCACTTATCTGCAGGGTAAGTGAAGGCTCAATAGAGAGTGCTCTTTTTGATAAATTTACTTCACTCATTTGATCTAAAGTTCTTTAAATATAACTTTTAAAAAATTTTTTTATTAATAGATTAAGAATAAGTAAAAGTATCACAGATTGGTTTAATTTGGTTCATTTTCTTAATTTAATTTATTTTCGTATTTTCTTTTTAAAAAAAATTAAAATATGGAGTGAAGAATTATATAGTTAATATTTTTTTTAATAATTTTTAGTTTTAATATTATTTATAAGCTTTGAATTTAAATTTGCTTTGAAAAGATTAGTCATTAGTAGAGGTAATGTATTCGCAAATTTATTAATAATAGGGGAAGCACCTGGGGCTCAAGAAGACATAGAGGGAGAACCTTATGTTGGTAAATCAGGAAAATTGTTAGATGACCTATTAAATGAAGCAGGAATTGACTTTCGAAAGGATGTATATTTTTGCAATGTAATTAAATGTCGTCCTCCAAACAATAGAAAACCAACTAATAAAGAAATTAATATTCATAAACCATGGTTAATTCAGCAAATTAAATTAGTAGATCCAAAATTTATTATTTTAACTGGTTCGACTGCTATGAAAACTATTTTGGAAATAAAGAATCCAATTTCTAAAACAAGAGGAAAATGGTTTAGGAAAGATGGGAGGGAAATTATTACTATTTTTCACCCATCTTATTTGTTGAGATTCTCTTCAAAAGAGGTTGAAAAACCATATGATCTAACTTTAAAAGACCTTAAGAATGTTAGGAGTAAACTATATGCTTTATAATTAAGAAAAGTCTTTTTGAATTTCTAGAATTTAATGTCACTTACTCAATCAAAAGAGGTGAATAGTCTCTCAAAGAGATATTCAACTCATATTGAGAGAAGGATAACTAGAACAGTAATGGTTGGGAATATCGCAATTGGTAGTGATTATCCAGTAAGAGTTCAATCGATGATAAATGAAGATACCATGGATGTGGATAATTCTTATTTAGCAATTAAAAGACTTCATGAAGTTGGATGCGAAATAGTAAGACTCACAGTGCCTTCTTTAGCTCATGCAAAGGCTGTTGGAGAGATTAAAGAAAAACTAATTGAAAATAATATAAATACCCCATTGGTTGCAGATGTTCATCACAATGGAATGAAAATTGCAATGGAGGTCGCAAAACATGTTGATAAAGTAAGGATTAATCCAGGATTATTTGTTTTTGAGAAATCAGACCCTACAAGAACTCAATATACTGATGCAGAGTTTAAGACTATTAAAAATACAATTCTAAAAAGGTTTACTCCACTTGTAGAACTTTTAAAGTCGGAGAATAAAGCTTTAAGAATTGGGGTTAATCATGGTTCTTTATCCGAGAGAATGCTTTTTACTTATGGAGATACACCTTTAGGGATGACAGAATCAGCAATGGAATTTGTCAAAATTTGTGATGAGCTTGATTTTCATAACATCATTATTTCTATGAAGGCTTCAAGAGCACCAGTGATGTTAGCTGCATATAGAATGATTGCAGATAGAATGGATGCAGAAGGATATAACTACCCTCTTCATTTGGGAGTTACTGAAGCGGGTGATGGAGACTATGGAAGGATTAAGAGTACAGCCGGTATAGGAACACTTCTTGCAGAGGGTCTTGGAGACACTATCAGAGTTTCTTTAACAGAAGCTCCTGAAAAGGAAATTCCTGTTTGTTACTCAATTTTGCAATCTTTAGGATTAAGAAAAACAATGGTTGAATATATTAGCTGTCCTAGTTGTGGAAGAACTCTTTTTAACCTTGAAGAAGTCGTAGATAAAGTCAGGATTGCCACATCCCATTTGACAGGTTTAGATATCGCAATAATGGGATGTATAGTAAATGGTCCAGGTGAAATGGCAGATGCTGATTATGGTTATGTAGGTAAAGGTAAAGGGACAATTGCTCTTTACAGAAGAAAAGAAGAGATAAAAAGAGTACCTGAAGATGAAGGTGTTGATGCTCTAATTCAACTAATCAAAGATGATGGGAAATGGATTGATCCATAAATAAATTTTTAAATTATAATTTGATTAATAAAAACTTAATACTGAGTACTAACCTTTGAAGATAAAAAATTTATTAAAAAAGCAATTTGTCTTCTTATTAACAACTACTTTCTCTGGAATATTAATAAGTGATTTTACAAAGGCGACAATTTTAGAAAATAACTATAAAGAGGTTATTGATCACGTTTGGCAAATTGTATATAGAGACTTTCTTGATTCGGATGGAAAATTTGAAAGATCCAATTGGATTAAAATAAGAAAAGATTTATTAGCAAAAAAATATTCAGATAGTAATGAAGCTTATGATGCTATTAGAAATATGCTTTCAAAGTTAGATGATCCATATACAAGATTTTTAGATCCAAAAGAATTCAACCAAATGCGAATAGATACTTCAGGAGAATTGACTGGAGTAGGGATACAAATTGTTAAAGATAAACAGTCTGATGATTTAATAATTATCTCTCCTATAGAAGGGACACCAGCTTATAAGGCTGGAATTAAAGCTGGAGATAAAATTTTATCAATTGATAATGTCTCCACTAAAGGGTTGAATATTGAGGATGCTGTTAAATTAATAAGAGGCCAGAGAGGTACAAAAGTTAAACTTGAAATTCTTAGAAATGGTAACTCTTTTTATAAGTCACTAACTAGGAAAAGGATAGAAATAAAGTCCGTGACAAGCAAAATAAATAAGACTAAAGAAGGATTATTAATAGGTTACGTGCGAATAAAGCAATTTAATGCTAATGCCTCAAGAGAGATGAAGGATACTGTAACAGATCTAGAAATAAAAAATGTTTCTGGATATGTTCTTGATTTAAGAAGTAATCCTGGAGGATTATTAGAATCAAGCATTGATATTTCTCGTCAATTTATTGATAAAGGCATAATCGTTAGTACCTTATCTAAAGATGGCTTGAAAGAAATAAAAAAAGGAAATGGTAAGGCTTTAACAAACAAACCCATAATTGTTCTTGTTAACGAAGGTTCTGCGAGTGCAAGTGAAATAGTTTCTGGTGCAATAAGGGATAATAACAGAGGTAAATTAGTAGGGAAGAAAACTTTTGGCAAAGGTCTTGTTCAATCTATGAGAACTTTGGTGGATGGTTCAGGTTTGACGGTTACAGTCGCAAAGTATTTAACTCCTAATGGTACAGATATAAATAAGTTTGGAATTACTCCAGATATAGAAGTCAAAATGAACTCTAATCCAATTCTTCAGAGAGAAATTGGTACCAAAAGAGATAGGCAGTATAGAGCTGGGGAGAAAGAACTGATTAAAATTATTAAAAAAACAAAGTTAGTAAGTCAGTTTCAACCAAGCTCTGCAAACTTATCAGCGGTTTTTAAAAAGAAAGATAATAAATTTATTTATTCTTTAAATTAAACGCTCATATCTAACATTCTTTTTATAGGCTTGTAAGCTTTTTTAATTATTTCAGGATCTAATTCTATTGATGGAGAATTATTTTTTAAACAATCTAAAATTTTTTCTAGTGTATTCAATTTCATATATGGGCATTCATTACATTTACACCCATCAATATCTGGAACTTCAATAAATTTTTTATTAGGTTCTTTCTTTTTCATTTGATGTATTATCCCAGGTTCAGTTAAAACCATATATGTATCAGAATTATCATTACTAATGAAATCTAGTAACTTACTGGTTGAACCAATAAAATCTGAAAGTACTAACAAATTTTGACTGCATTCAGGATGGGCTATTACCTTTGCTCCAGGGTATTTGTACTTTAATTTTAATAAAGCTTCCTCACTAAATGTTTCATGTACGATACAGCTGCCTGGCCAAAGTTTAAGTTCTCTCCCAGAATTTTTTTGAACCCATCTACCAAGATTTTTATCTGGAGCAAATATTATCTTTTTATTTTTAGGTACCTTTTCTACTAATGAAACGGCATTACTGCTAGTGCAAATTAAATCACTTTGAGCTTTTACTTCTGCAGTGCAGTTTATGTAACTTACAACATAATGATCTGGATTTTTATCTCTAAATTTTTGGAACTCATCTGCTGGACAATCATTAGCTAAGGAACAACCTGCATCAATATCAGGTAATAAGACTGTTTTATTTGGGCTAAGTATTTTTGCAGTTTCCGCCATAAAATGAACTCCACAAAAAATTATTATGTCTGCATTATTATTTGCTGCTTTTCTAGAAAGATCTAAAGAATCTCCAATAAAATCAGCAATATCTTGAATTTCTGGGGCTTGATAATAATGAGCAAGAATTATCGCATTGGCTTTTAAGCAAAGCTCCTTAATTTCAGAAATCAAATCTTTTTCGTTTTTATTGGATTTCTGTTTTGCAGTAGAAGTTATACTGGTCAGGATTTACAATGTCTCTTAATAGATTATATGCCTTTAAATAGAAAAAATTCTGACAAATTTAAAAATTGCTATTGTTGGTGACTGTCACGGTCAGTGGTCTGAGACAGATATCGGAATTTTATCGCTTGTAAAACCAGATATTGTTTTATTTGTTGGCGATATTTCAGATGGTAGTATCAAAATGATAAAAAAGATTAATCTAATAAATATTCCTACTTTTGTGATTTTGGGAAATCATGATCGAGGTAAAGATCCCTCAGGAGAAACTCTTTTAAAACAAATTCGAATTCTGCAAGAAAAATATTGCGCTTGGGATTTAAAGATTTTTAGTAAACAATTAAATATTTTAAGTGCCAGACCCTGTAGTTCAGGGGGTGGTTATTATCTTTCAAATGAGGTGAAAGCTGTATATGGGCCCATAAGCGAACAAGACTCAGTTAATAAAATTCTTAAATCTTCAGAAAAAATTATTAAAGACTTACCTGTTATAGTCATGTCGCATGCAGGACCTTCTGGCTTGGGCTCAGATCCTTCCAGTATTTGTGGTAAAGATTGGAAAGAACCCTCTTGCGATTGGGGGGATAGAGATTTGGCTGTCGCTATATCAGAAATACAAAAAAAAAGAAAAATTGATCTTGTTATTTTTGGGCATATGCATAATCGTCTGAAAAGAAATCAAGGATTTAGAAAAATGTTCAAAATGGATAAACAAGGTACAGCATATTTGAATTCTGCAATAGTTCCAAGATATAAGACTAATGCAAAAGGCGAATTATTTGTAAACTTTTCATGGGTTGAGTTTGTAGAAAATAAACTCAAACATATTTCTCATCGCTGGTATTCAGAGTTAGGAGAGATATGTGAAGAAGAAATTCTTTTTAGAAATTGAAAGCTTAAACATGAAATCTTTAACTTTTTTTAGGTTGCTCATATCTAGAGAATACGGTTTGAGATAACAGATATCCTGCAATAGCAGCAGCAGTAAAAGCAAGGCCATTTTTGAATAAAGGCATTAGTTCATTTGTTCTAGAAATTATTGGAGCTATACCAAAAACGCCAAATAACATTCCCCATAAAGGAGAAAGAAGAGCTAAAAATCCAATAGAGATAAGCTGACCTTCTTTTCTAGGAGCAGCAGCAAAACCTGCAACTAATCCCCCTAAAATAGAAGTACATAAAGTCCATATATATTGTTCTTTAGGTAATCCTGGGACCACTTGACATCCGCCTTTGTCAAGACAAATTTTTACAGAAGTAATTGCATCTAATACTGCGCCGTCTTCTCCATGATCTTTTACATAATATTGATTTCCGAATCTTGTTTGAAGTTCCACCCAAAATAATCTAGGCATAAAAGCAAAATATGCTTCGCCAACATTAAAATTCAATAAATTTCCGCCCCTAGGATCTGCAATTACCAATAAACTTGTTTCATCTAAATCCCAATAATCTTTTATGGCAATGCCAGGTACACTTTCGAATTGAGATAAATATTTAATTTTCCAACCACTCTCCTTTTCCAAGTTATTAAGATTTTCTTCAAGAGATTGTTTTTGATTAGGACTTAGTGTTTTAGCTAAATCAATAACAGGTGTTTTTTCTTCTGGTAAAAGATTTGGATTATTAATAGCAAATGAAGGTTCATTAAAAATTAAAATTACTATAGATAGAAATATTCCTAAGAAATAGTTAATCTTTGAAGGCATAAAAGTTTTTTATCTTTATACATTTTCGCCGATGAAAAGTCTACCCGCGAATAATCCAGAGTGGTTAACAAAAAAAATAATAAAAAAGGGAGGAACTATAAGTTTTTATGATTATATGAACTTGGTTTTGAATGATCCAAATAATGGATACTATGGAAGTGGAAAATCTAATTTAGGATCTAAGGGTGATTTTGTAACATCACCTTCTATGTCTGATGACTTCGCTTTCTTATTATCAAAACAAATTGAAGAATGGTTAATTCAGATAAAAAGAAAATTAATCTTTGATGAAAAAATATCCCTTCTGGAATTTGGAGCCGGTGATGGAAGTCTTATGAGTGGCATTTTTCATTATTTTTTGGTTAATAATAAAAATATATTAAAAAATGTTTGTTTTATCATTATCGAACCTAATAGTGGAATGATAAAAAAACAACAAAAGAAATTAGAAAAATATTTAAATTTGGGATTTGATATTTTATGGGAAAGTTTAGATGATTTAGGAGATAAAACATTAAATGGAATAATATTAGCGAATGAAGTCCTTGATGCTTTTCCAGTAGAAAGAATAATAAATTTAAAAGATAAAATATATCGTCAAGGCGTTTCAATAGATAAAGAATCAGGAAGATTGTTCTTTGAAGAGATGCCAATGACAAAAAAGCTAGAAAATAGTATAGCTTTTGCTCAGGAAAAATTAGATATCAATATTCCTCCGAAGGATGCTCCAGAAGGATGGTCGACTGAATGGCATATCGATAATAAGAGTTGGTTAAAAGCTATTTATAAAAAAATTAATAATGGAATTTTACTTGTAATTGACTACGCAAAAGAAGCTAAAAAATATTATTCATTGAGTAATAGTAATGGAACATTAATTTCTTATAAAAATAATAAAATTGTTAAAAATGTTTTTGATTCTCCAGGGAATTGCGATTTAACTTCTCATGTTTGCATTGAAACTTTAATTTATGATTCAGAAATTTTAGGTTTTGAAACTGTTGGAATAGTCAAGCAAGGAGAGGCATTATTATCTCTTGGTTTGGCAGAGCGACTTTTTGAAATTCAGAATGAACTAAAGAATGATATCTCCAAGGCTCTTTCTAGAAGAGAATCATTGTTGAGATTAGTTGATCCAATCTGTCTAGGAGATTTCAAATGGTTCGTTTTTAGTAAATTTAAGAATAAAAAAACTAAAATAAATTCAAGTTGTATTCGTTAGTCGAAATATTTTAGGAATTGTGACTCTTCAATATCATTAAATATATCAACTTCTCCAATCTTTCTAGGTAATATGAATCTCATTTTTCCATTACGTACTTTTTTGTCACCCATAAGTATTTTTATTACTTCATTCTTTTTGATTTTCGGAGGTTTTGTTGGTAGACCATAGCTTTCAATAAGATTATTTTGCCTTAAGGCATCCTCTTTTAACCAAAGATTTTTTTCTTTAGCGATATCTCCTGCAATTTTCATTCCAATTGATATTGCTTCGCCATGAAGATACTCTCCATATCCACACAAATTTTCTATTACGTGGCCAAATGAATGACCATAATTTAATATTGCTCTAATGCCATTTTCTTTCTCATCTTCAGAAACTATACAAGCCTTTGTTTGAATTGATTTATTGATTATTTGTATTAAAGACTCGTTATCAAGATTGAGAATTTTATCTCTATTCTTCTCACTTTCTAAGTACTCAAAAAGTACTCTATCTTTTATAATTCCATATTTGATAACTTCAGCCATCCCTGCCTTAAATTCTTTGGTAGGTAAAGTTAATAGGGTTTCTGGGTCAATAAAAACTGCTTTTGGCTGATAAAAAGCTCCTATAAGATTTTTACCTTTAGGATGGTTTACGGCTGTTTTTCCTCCTACCGATGAATCAACCATGGATAATAATGTTGTAGGAATCTGAATATATTCAATACCTCTTAACCATGTGGCGGCAGCAAAACCAGTAACATCCCCTACAATCCCTCCACCAAGAGCGATCATTAAGGAATTTCTGTCTAAACCAACTTCGAAAGCAGTGTTATATATATCACTTAAACTTGCTAAGTTTTTATAAGATTCTCCTGCTTTAATATTAAATATTTCGGCATGATAGTTATATTTTTTGAAATTATAAAGAATCTTTTCACCAAATAAGTTTGAAATTTCTTCATTAGAAACTATAAGTATTTTTCTATCTTTATTTATACCAATTCGATTTAGTTCTTCACCAACACTATTAATTAATCCTTCTTTTATTGTAACTTCATATGAATTATTACTAAGCGGGACTAGTATTTTGTTTTTATTCACAATAAATGTCCTAATAGTGTTTTTTATTAATTTTTAAATTTATTTTTATTTATTCTAACCTTATCTTGACTTAAAAATTAGATTAAAATAATCAGTTGTTAAGAATTAAAAATCATAATAAGATCATCATATGAATCAAAAAAAAGATATAGAAAATATAAAGAAAAATTATTCACTAGGAATAATCGGAGGTGGTCAACTAGCTTTAATGCTTGCTGAAGCTGCAAACATTAGAGGAATAAAAGTATGTGTTCAAACTAAATCTTCCAAAGATCCAGCATGTTCAAAAGCAAATTTTGTAATTGAAGCTGATCCCTTAAAATTTAAAGGAAATAAGGATCTAATTAAAGAGTGCGAAAAAATAATTTTTGAAAATGAATGGATTAAAATTGAAAAACTAAATTTAATTGACTCTAAAGATATTTTTGTACCAAGTCTTGAATCAATTCAACCTTTAGTCGATCGAATTTCACAAAAAGAATTAATAGAAAGAATGAGTCTCCCATCACCAAGATGGTTACCATTAAAGAAATTTAAAAGTCTTGATGATGAAGAAATTGAGGATTGGGATTTTCCGATAATGGTTAAATCTTGTAAAGGAGGATATGACGGTAAAGGAAATAAAAAAATTAATAGCAAAGAAGATTTAAATTCTTTTTTGAATGAAGCTGTTTCAGATGAATGGTTAATTGAAGAATGGGTTGATTATGAAAATGAATTTGCTCTTGTGGGATCAAGAGATTTTGATGGCACAATAAGATTCTTTCCAGTTGTCGAGACATTTCAAAAAAATAACGTTTGTGATTGGGTTTTTTCTCCAGCAGAAATTAATTATGATTTAAAAACTTTCGCAATAAATATTTTCTCCTCAATAGTAAATGAACTTAATTATGTGGGAGTAATGGGAATAGAATTTTTTTATGGCGATAATGGACTATTAATTAATGAAATAGCCCCTAGAACTCATAATTCTGCTCACTTTTCTATAGAAGCCTGTTCTTCAAGCCAGTTTGATCAATATATTTGTATCTCTTCAGGTATCAAGCCTCCAGAAATAAATATGCATTCCCATGGATCTTTAATGATAAATTTATTAGGATTAAAGAAAAAATACCCTTTATCAATAGAAAAAAGGATAGAATTATTGTCTGATATCAAAGGTTCTAATCTTCATTGGTATGGGAAATCTAAAGAAAGTGTTGGACGGAAAATGGCTCACATAACGTTTTTGCTTAATGAAAAGAATCATTTGAAAAGAGTTGAAAAAGCAAAAGAAATATTAATTAAGGTAAGAGAGATTTGGCCATCACCAAATGCCTAAAGAAATCAGTTAATATTTATATACTGGATCTTTGGTTAAGTTCTTCTTTATGTGCTCTGATCTGACTCTTTTTCGACTTGAGGAGACTGTCGTGATGTGGACGTAAACCAATCCTGTAATTGGAAACGAAAGCTTACTTTGACTCCTCTTCTGGCTTTCCCAGGTCGATGCATCAGAGAACTGACGGGGATTCGGTGATACCTATCAAATAGCTTGCTATAACAAGCTTTTGGCAGGTATTTTATTTTTATAAATTTGGAGTGCAGGACCAGACTGCAGGACCATGTTAGTAATTACTAACAAATAAAGTTATAACTAAGGCAACAGATCGAAAAAATAGAAATTTTAAATAATCAAATGATAAATTTATGTGTTTAGTGGGTTTTCCTTTAAGAAAAAGTAAATATATGCAGGACCAATTTACCCTCTTAGAAACTTTGAACAGGCAGAGTTATATCATGAGCAACTGGTCGGTAAAGGTTTAACTATGGCTCCAATTGAAAAAACTTGAAATTTAATATTGTCGTTATAAGTCCATGTGAAGAAGAGTTCCAACTCTAAGCATCATTTTCAGCTTCTGGAAAAGATTTCATATATTTTCTGTCAATAAATGCTCCGATAATACCAATACTGAAGATCAATATTACGCTGACTATAAATATAATCAAATATTCTTTTTGCAAAGAGGGTACATTTCCATCAAGTATTTTTTTTATATTGAAATTTTGATTTTGTAATTTTCTAAAGCCGTTTCCAGTGGCTACAAATGGCAAATCAGAAAGTAACACACTAACAATTAAAGCTAATAGAAACTTTCTCCACCTTAATTTAGTAAGTCCTACTCCATAACTTACAAAATCAAACCAACCAGTCATTAAAAAACCAGTTAAAAGAAAAAAGTTTTTCTCAAGATATTTTTTTGATAAATTTTCAAATTTATTTAAATATTTTTTGGACATAACTCTTTTAAGTATTTTCCTTCCAAATCTTTTAGATAATGAAAAACTAATCGAGCATGCTAATAAATCGGCAATAAAGCTTATTAATAATCCATTTACTAATCCAAAAAGATACCCAGAAATCAATAAGCAATAAGTTCCAGGTAAGATTGGTATAACAATACTTACAAGTCTTAAAAGTAAAATTAATAGGATACCCCAGTTTCCAGATAAAGCTTCTATCACAAAAATTAATCAATATTAATTATCTTTTATCAATTAGATAAAGGGCATTACTTTCAAAAATACCGTCAGTTATCCATTCTCTATACTCCTCTATTAATGCTAATTTGTTTTTTAAATTATCTTTTTTCCCAAGTACCTTTTGTCTATAAATCATAGAATCTAATGTAGATTTACAGATTGATAATGCATTATTATTGTGCTTATTCATATTCACTCATAAATGATAAATATGTAAAATCCTAAATTAATTCAAACTTTATTGATGTAACAAAATATCCTTATTAAGATAAAAATTTACTCCTTTAATCAGGATCGACTGTCAATAATTATTAGAGGTGTAAATTGCCAACAGTTCATTCAATAATATCCTCTAATTTGTATAGAGAAATAAATTCTATCTTGTTATTTTCCCATACAATGTGATCCTCTATTCTATCAACGATTGCAACAACACGATTCACAATGTAACCTGCATCACGCAAAACATTTACTGCTTTGATTGCACTACTACCTGTTGTAGTTACATCTTCTAATACTGTAACGATAGATCCTTTAGGTGGCTTGTTACCTTCAATAACTTCTTTTGTTCCATATCCTTTCGGATTCTTTCTTACGATCAAAGCATCAATATGTTTATTTGAGTAGTACGCTTTCTGTGCGATACCACAAACTAAAGGATCAGCACCAAGTGTAAGTCCACCAACTGCTGCAGATTTATCTTCTATATGTGCAAACATCAAATGGGATATAAGTGCGTTTCCCTCACAGGATAAACTAACAGGTTTACAGTTAATGTAATGCTCTGATTCTTTACCAGAAGATAAGGTAAATTTACCTCTCTTGTATGCTCTTTCTTTTATAAGATTTAGTAATGTCTTTCTATGAATATCCATCAGAGAATTAATTGTCTAGTTGCTTTTGATAATTTACCAATAATCTCAACAAAAAGTCTCCTTCAGAGTCGACTGTTTAAAGTTTGTATTTCTTTTTTTTCTCGACAATAATAGTTTAAAAGTGACTTTTTCCTTTCAATGTTAAACAGCCTTTCAATAGGATATTGACTTTTGATGAGTGTGGTTTATCGGAGTAAATCATATAAGCCGGATACAATATTTTGTCTCTTATTTATAAGTTGCACTTATTAAAACCCCCTAGATACAATAAATTGATTGAAATTCATATCTTTCTTATTTAAATCAAAGAATTGGACTTGACATCGAAAAAAGAAATTTGCTATAAATAATAGTACAAATGTATTATTTGTTAAATGACTCTAGGAGGAGCTAATGTTTGGTCTAATTTTTCTTATGGCAGTCTTATTGACGCCCCAAATGGCTGGATACTTAATCCACAAGGTAGTTTTCTGATATTGTTCGAAAGATGCAAGAAATCTGCGCGAAAAAACATTAAAGTTTATACTCATCTTTTCTATTCAAACGAACTTGGAGAACCTGGAGGCCTTAAAAACACAAGACTTCATGATCTTGAATCTGCCATTGAAACATGGAATGAATTAATAGCTGGAGGATGGACTGAAGTTACAAACCAATTTCAAGAAACAGTATGACTAACTCAAATCCAATTAAAAAGAAACTATTTAAAGAATATAAAAAAGTATCTGTTCAGGACCCGTCAAAACTATTAGCAGAATTTTTTAAGGGTGTAGTAATTAAACTCGATGAAGAATAAGTATATGACTAATGGAAGATCCAGAGTTATGGGCTTTTTTCGATTTCCACTCAGAACTAAAACCAAAGTGGACAAAAGTTTGCTTGTCATGCAGTCACTTCAGCTACAGCACGACAGATTCTTGTGTAATTTATCTGGCCTGTAAATTTCATCAAAGATTTATTCCTAGAGATTATTACCAAAGGAAAGGAAAGGTTGTAGATTTTGAAAAAATGTACTGAGATATTTACGCCTGATGCTGCTTGAAATAAAACATTATTCAGTTAATTAGCTTTTTTAATTTTGTAGAAAATAAGGATTCCAACTCCAAGTAAAAACATATCTAAAGCAATATGCCAAGGCGGAAATATTTGTCGAAGAAGCTCCATTATAAATAGGACTTTGTACCATTTACTATAGATCTATATTCATTCATCTATTTATTTTTAACTAATGTGCTCTATCTCTTGAATTAATCTCTCATGATTTATGGTTAGCTTCATTTATATCTCTGCAACTTCCTCATGACAACCATTTCATAATATTAGGGCTCTCATTATGATATTAGTCTCAAAATTGTTTGGCTTATTGTGAGTGTATTTTTACCACTAAGGGTTGACAACTAAGTATAAATACTTTATAAAAAAAGTAGTCAATGCTACTAAATCGTCCGATCTACCTTTAGATAGACCGCAGTACGACTCAAGCCAAAGGACGGGGACTTGAGCAAGCCAAGGAGCTGCATCATGGTAAACATGTATTTTAACGGCAAATCATTTGTATATTGCAAGAGCCAAGAAGAGAAAACAATAAAGCTTACTTATAGAGGATCTTGTTACTTGAGATAAAAGATCTCATATCTATTAGTTATTTAATGACCATTTTTATAGATACTATAAAATTTCCTAGTTTTCTTTTTGCGATACTTGAAAAGAATTTGAACGCATTAGATTATTCAAAAAGAAATCTTATATATGTGGACTATTGGAGAAGGGAAATTAAAAATCAAGCCAAAGAGGAATTTAAATAACGAATTTTATCTTTATTGAACTACCGAATTTTGACCTCAATAAATTTGGAGTCGAAACTGTTATTAATAATCGGTTCTATCTTTTTCTTTGATGGATACTAGAAAAGTGTGCAGGACCAACATGCAGTATCAAATGCATACCCATTTGGAGATTGCTAATAAGTTAAGTTATGTCTTAAGAAACTGATAGCTCTAAATAAAAAATTTTAATAATTTAATGATTAAGAATTTTTTGTTATGTTGATAACTATTTTTTATTCACTTGTTATGTAATATAAATAAAATAAGAATTTTAATGTATAAAGTCATAATTAATTTTTTTTATTGGTTGCTAATTAAATCTTTTGAATCACACTATGGAGCTTCATTAGTAGATGTCGATTTTGCAGCAAATAAGATTGTACTATTTCATTTTCAAGGTTCTAATAGATAAGGATTTAAATATATTTTTACACGTCTAATTCTTGAACTATAATTTTAAATTTCTTTAATTGCTTTTTATTATAGAGATTTTCTATTATTGATATCCATAAATGATCCATGAATGGATCTATAGTCAATTTTCATTCTATATAATGCTAGGATATTAGTCATTGGTAAAGAAAAAAGACTAGGAATGACACAGGCAAAACTAGAAGGATTACTTAAAATAGATAACGAAAACTATAACTTTTTACGAGTCCTCACTTTGTTTATGAAGCTTGATAATACTCAGGAAGTTCCACTACAGGCGATAGCAGTATTTTGGTACGTGGCAACCTATCAAAAATGTAGTAAAAAGGATATTGAAGAATACTTCGAGATGAGTAAAGCAAGTGCTTCCAGGATGACCGATTATATAAGTAGGTATCACAGGCTTGGCAAGCCTGGTTTGGCTTTAATTACTAAAGAACAAGATCCAAAAGATAAAAGAAGAACACTTTTGAAACTTACTAGGAAAGGTAAGGATCTAATAGAAAAGTCTTTCAATACGCTATATGAGGATATGAAAAGCTATGAAGATGAATTTGAGGAATAATGTAAGAATTTATTTTGATAATTAAGATAAGAAAAGCTCTTGAGTAATTATTCATGCTTGTCTATTTCATCTAAAAACTATTTAATGAAAGTTACTACTTATGGAAGCGGTGTAGATTTTTGAGAAAAGTTAAAAAGAGTTTTGCGTCTAAATCTTATTTAATAAGCAACTTTTTTTATATTAAAGAAGATTTTAATCGTAAATCATTAAAAATGAATTTAAATGAATCCAGGAATTATCCAACCGAAAAAACCATAATTCACCACTAGAGCCAATAATCCCACCATTGCTAATCTTCCATTTGTAATTTCCGCATTTTTCCAGTAACTTCCTTTTGATTCGCTCATTTTGTTGTATGTTGGATAGTTTGATAAATTTGGGTCTAATGGCTCTTGCATCCTTTTTATAGCGTATAACGTGAATTGAAAAGTCATTACTATTAGAACAATAATGAAACCAGTAAGCGGATCCATTAGATTAAATTATCCCTGGAATAATTTGACCAGTAGTTAAATAAGCGCCAGCTGCAGCTATGAAGCCGAGCATTGCGAATCTACCGTTAAGTTGTTCAGCTACAACTTTTTCTTTCTCTATGGTTTTTAATTTTGACATAAACTTATTAATTGTTAACTATTGTAACGCATTTATTAAATTTTGTAAAGATAAACCATCTATCTATGGAAATACAGTTTTTTTTAATACAAAAATGTATCATAGCTGTGTAGTAAATATTAATTTAGAATTATATATTTAAAGATAGAATCATTAATTTGTTCTCGAAAATCAAAATTAAATACCTATTTTTTGTTTACTTGAGGTAGGTAAAATTTGTTACCTAATGTATAACCTATTGACATTAAAACTAAACCTATTAATTGAGGTAAATGTGCATTTGCTAAAGAAATTTTTTCCATTATTAGAGGTTAATAAAACATCATGATAGGTAATAATTATTTTTTCTGTAGTTTTTTATTTTATATATGGCAACTTTTAGATTCAACTAATCGATTTCGCCAGACTTTTTTAATGAATTAACTATTCTCTCATTTTCAGTTTTAAGATTCTCCAATGCAGATTTAGTAAATTGTTCAGTTGCTTCAAATTTTGCTGATTTTATAATTTTTTTATTAGGTAATTTCTTTCTCGGTTCTCTATTCATTTTAAATTTATTTCTTTGTGAATATTAGAAGATAGGAGTTTTAATTAAAGTATGATTTTTTACAAAAT
Source organism: Prochlorococcus sp. AG-676-M04 (assembly GCA_003210895.1). Classification (GTDB taxonomy): domain Bacteria; phylum Cyanobacteriota; class Cyanobacteriia; order PCC-6307; family Cyanobiaceae; genus Prochlorococcus_A. The sequence goes on along the minus strand of QCUB01000001.1, from coordinate 37,168 downwards.
TTTAGTTCATAATATTTGTTTACAAAAAAAATTATTTTATTCACAAAATTATTTAACTTGGGTTTTTTATCTGAAGATTTTATAGATGAAATAGCGCATATAAAATTTACTTTGAGTATTTTGAAATAATTACGCGGTCAATCTTTTGGGAGCCTCAACCAACCGCTAGTCCAATAAGATTTTAGAGTTTTCCAAGGAATCCTTACGATATTTTTTTTATTTTTTGTTGGGAATAAATCTACCCATCTCTTGTCATGTTTACCTCCATAAGTCTTAACCTGAAAATGACGATTACCGTTTATTGTTTGAGGTGCTGTCCAACAATTTGTAGGGGGCCATTTCATTTGAAGAGTTCCAACTAAACAAGAAATTTATATACTGCCATTGCCTGTTAAAACTAATCCATAGTATGCAATAGTTCCAAGAATCAAAACTATACCCAATACGCGAATAAGCATTTTGTTAACTAATATATTCGATTTATGAATAATAAAAAAAAAAAATCAATGAGTAAAATGATTGTATTAATTTTTAATTAGATTTTTAAAACTTTAATTAGATATTTAAAAAGTATTTGGATATTTAATATTCTTTTTGTGATTCCTTGCCAACGCATGGCATGATTCTGGATGCCACTCATGTTGGATTCTTCCAATGAAATCATAAATAAAAGTATCAGGACATTCTGTTACCTCTTGAAGTTCATTAAGTTCTCCTTTAATAAATTCATAAACACTTGAAATTATTCCAATATTTTGTTCATTGGTAGGGACCCAGGTTTTAACTTCTTTTTTCATGTGATTTTTTAGCTTTTTTCTAATCTTCTACAATATCGTAATAAGTAATATCTTCATAATCAGCATCTGAGCAGCATATATCACCATATATTTTATCTAATAAATCATATGCATCTGCATAATTTGAAAAAGTTTGTGAAGTTACATCATCCTCTTTTCCATCAATTCTTACAATTTTATAAATCATGAAAAATCAATTTTCTTAAACCTATCTAATAAATTTACTCTAATGCGTATATTTTTTTATTTTAGAGTTTTTGGGTAGAGCTTTTCAATTTTGTCTTTTTGTTTTTCTAACTTCTTTTTCTCGTAATTATCTGACAAAATTCTCCTAATTATTAATTGTGGGATTAACCATATCAATGCTATTGCAATAGCCATAAAAGCAGGATTTCTCCATGTAAGCCTAATAACTTCTTGAGTTATTTCTTGATTTACAATCTGCATCAATTAATCTTCAGCAAGTAATTCATTATTGGGAAATTTATCTTTAATTTTTAAAAGATATTCTTGTAAATTTTCTTTGTTATCTGAACACATCTTTTCTAATGACCTTTCCATAAACTGGTTTAAACCTTTACCTTCTAGTCCTAATGACTTTGAACCTGATGCATACATCATTACTAATAATACTTTTGCTTCGTTCTCAGTCATCCATGCATGCGATGCTATTAATCTGTAAATTCGATCTAAAGGACTTTTACTTTCTGACATTTTCATATTATAGCTAAAAACTTTTCTGTTAACCTTTACGAATTAGTTATTTACTTTTTATTTTAAAGATTTGGAAATTATAATTATTGAAATTGTCTAAAAATATGTCTACTTACCTCATAACTGGATCAAATAGAGGGATTGGACTTGAATTATGTAAACAAATCATTTCCAGAGGAGATGAAGTAATAGCAACGTGTAGAAAGGCTTCTTCAGAATTAAAGAACTTAGGTGTAAGAGTTGAAGAAGACGTAGACATTTCTTCAGAAGATTCAATAAACAATTTAAGGCAAAAATTAATAGGGGTCGAATTAGATTGTTTAATTAATAATGCAGGAATTTATGAATTTAATTCGATTGATGATTTGGATCAGCAAAGTATCATTCGACAATTTGTAGTAAACGCTTTAAGTCCACTTTCTATGACGAAATCTCTGAAAAGTCTCTTGAAAAAATCTTCAAAGATTGCTTTTATTACAAGTCGCATGGGATCTATTGGTGATAATTCATCAGGCAGTTCCTATGGTTACAGGATGTCTAAAGTGGCATTATCTATGGCAGCGAAATCACTTTCAAGAGATTTGTTAAAAGAAGAAATTTATGTTGCTATTTTGCATCCAGGATTAGTAAGTACTCGTATGACTGGATTTACAAAATACGGAATATCTACAGAAGAATCTGCAAATGGACTATTAAAACGTATCGACTCTCTTAATAAAAATAATACCGGGACATTTTGGCATACTAATGGTGAGATTTTGCCTTGGTAGATTTAGTCTAAATGCTTTACTTAAATTTTATAAAAAATTTGATTTGTTAAAAAAGCTTTAAATTTTAATTAATTTAGTTTCTTTATTTAAAGGTTTTGGTTATGTTTAGAAAAATATTAGTAAAGGAGGTGATTCATTGTCGTATCTACCGAAAATTACGGTTACTAAAGAGACCGTGAAATCAGTATCTACAACCTGCTCATTGGTCTCTTATTCTTTTATAAAGAACAAAGGTTTTATCATTAATAGATTTATATAGAAAATCTAAACAAAATTAAAAGCTCTGTTACTTATTTAGTGGCAGAGCTTTTTTCTTGCTTGCTTAGTAAATTAAAAAGCTTATTTATTAATAGTTTTCTTAGAAAGATTGTTTTTTCTCCAAATTGTTCATCTTCCTCCCTTAGAATTGCCTGACCCTTTGGTCCTAATCCTTTGTTTATAAAAAATTTATCCTCATTGATCCATCTTTCGGTCATTTCTTTACTTAACTCGATGTGGAATTGTAATCCGTAGGCTGAATCCCCAATCTTAAAAAATTGCTCTTTACAACGCTTACTACTAGCAATGATTTCTGCATTTTCCGGTAATAAAATTCTATCGCCATGCCAATGCATGACATGAAAAGGAGTCTCACAAAATTTGTTTAAGTCATTGTTAGATTGATTAAAAAAAACTGGAGACCATCCAATTTCTGGCAAAGGTTTAGGTGGTGATCCATATTTTAATATTTCAACATCTCCTCCTGCTGCATTTGCTAATAACTGTGCTCCTAAACAAACTCCGATAATTCGTGTCTTTTTTTTTAATTCTGACTCTATGAAATCTCTTTCAGTTTTTAGCCATGGATATTTTATGCTCCCAATGTCTTTGACGCCCATTGGTCCACCCATTATTAAAAGTAAATCGTCTTTTTTAGTTTTAGGAAGTCCATTTCCAAGGTCCAGACGAAATATTTCTACATTCATCTCTCTCTCTTTAGCTATTTGATAAAAAAAACCTGGTCCTTCGATCTCTAAATGCTGTAAAACTAATAGACGTTTCATTTGTAATTTTATAGAGAGCTAGTTATCAAATTTTTATTTTGGATATAAATAGAAATTAATTAAAATTAGTTATTTTTTTTTCCAAAATATATCAAAGCTAAGAACGAAATTGTACTCACGATTGCTATTAGATACCAACCTGATGATGAGTTACTGGAAATTTCTGACATTTATTATGGGGATTTATCTGAAGATTTTATAATTTCAGAAAAAATTAATAATGAAGTTAATAAAAATATCAAAAGTATATACGTTATGTTCATTTATAGAAATATACTGATTATAAGAAAAATAATTCCAATAACTACTGCAATTATTGCCCCATCAACTAATAAGTCTTTCCATGTGTAACTATTGAGCATTTTTACTTTATCCTCCTCACTCATTAAATTCTTTAACCATGACCAATCCAAAAGTTGTGTCAAAGCCATAGCAAATACAAAATGTCCTACTAAAATACCAATTAAGTCAATACGAGAAATTTCTCTAGTAAAACTTGTGATACTAAAATATTCCACTATTTTTTATCTTTTTTAGAAAGGGCACCGCCTTCATCCTTATATTTTTCCCAAGCTTTACTTATTTTTGCTTTTGAAAAACTTTCTTTACTATCCTTCAATTTGTTTTTTAGGTCATTAAAACTATTTGAAAGTTCTTTTTTTGTGGGCTCATCTAGAAAGTTTGAAGTTAGTTTCCATAGATACCAACTACTTGCTGCAAGTAGAATTAAACCTAATAGTTGCATATACTTTATTTTTTTAACATCCTACAACTTTTAAAATAGATTCGGTATGGGCGAACTAATTAAAGAAAAAACTTAATTAAAATTTTTTGAAATCTACTTTAAAACTTTAACCAGTGAAAAAAGATCCTTTCTAATAGCCATATGGTTAATCCCCCTTCAAAAAAAGCTAGCCAATACATCCCATAATCTGAAAATCCCATTTGCTCTTTAACTGTACTAATTAACTTTTTATGAGCTTGAATGAGATCCTTCATTAAATAAATATTTTAAGAGTTAAAATCTTTGAATTTCTTCAATCAAGAACCCCTTCCCGTAACAGAACAGACAAGTCCTTGCTTCGTCTAATGAGGTTCTTAAATAACCTATGCCATTGCATTTAATGCAATTAGTTTTAGTTTTTGAATAGATTTTTGAATTTATTTTAGCAGCTCTATTCAAATAGGAAACAGTCTCTTTACGCCCGTTTGCTTTATCTGCTTTGTTTAAAAGCTTTTTGTAATTTACTTTTAATTCTTTTATGGACATGGAATTAAGATGAAAATAGAACTAAGTTGAATTGTTGATTTTTAGAAAATATCTAAGGTTTCCTTGAATATTTAAAAGATATAATTATCTAATCTCGACTTGAGACCTAAACAATATAACGAGGATTTACTGCTAACGTTATAGTTTTTCCTAAAACTTCTTTGATTTAATGGAAAATTTATATTCTTAATTTTTAGATCTTATAAATTAAATCTTGAAAAGTAAAATAAATAGTAAGTTTAATGTATATCAGAGATAATTATTTATTTTAATTTTATGGCTTTATTTGGAATTAATATTTTTTAAATTATCGATTTAAGCAGCTTTAAATGAACCGCTTGGTCTTTTAAGACTTTTGAGTAAACGATCATTTTCTTTAGTAAGAAAATCAAGATTTGATTTCTTAAAATCTTTATGAATATCAGATGATAAATTTTTTTGAACTATTTTATCAGACATTAAATTTTATATTTAAAAAAAAATTCAATCCCGATCTTATCGTTCCAAGAAAAATTCCGCGTGACATTTTTTACAAAAAATACTTTTATTTTATTTCGCACATAGAAAAGTGAATTTAATCTACAAGCTGTGGAAAAACCTGTTGAAAAAGGGCGAAAAAGTGGATAACTCGTCGGGAGCATGGTTAAAACTAGCTTTTTTGACTTATTTTCTGAGTATTAATACTTCATCAATAAATGGTTAAATATAGTTTAATAATCAATAAAACTTACTGAAACAACAATGGGATCATTACTTTTTAATTAAAATTTTATTTATTTAAAATAAATAATTTATGTATGAATGAAACATGATTTTTTATTTAAAACATGTTTCAAAATGAAAATTTTAATAATGAAAAATTTTACAAATTTTATTTATTTTGAAATTATTTTTTTTATTATTGAAAAAAATAATTAATTCGGTTTTCTCTCTGGTTTTTGTTTCCATTTAGAAAACTAATCAAATAGATTGATCTAAATTAATAAAAAATTAAAAATGTCAGAAGAAAAAAAAGAATCCAAAAAATGTGGCGGAAAGAAAAAAATTATGGTTGCTTATGGTTTTATTCAACTTGGTTCAAGTTTCTTATCTGCATTAGCTCTGGCGTCAATCGCGATTGGTTTTTGCTCTGTTAAGAACGAATCTAAAGTATTTAATATTTGTGTAACTGAAATTTTGAAAAATGGTAGTACCAATGCCGAGGCAGTTAGATATTGCAATGGGGGCAATTGAATTATTTAAATTAAATGAACTTAATTCATGATTTCATACTTGACTCTTTAAAAGAAGAGCCAATAGGCGAGACAGTTCTATTTGTTTGGTACATAACGGACATCGGTATTGCTGCTTTATTCAAGGGAAATGAAAACTTTAAGATTTATAATTTAAATGTCGAAAAAGAGGCCAAAAATATAAGTCTTGATATTAGTAAAGAAGAAAAAGAATATTGTGAAATTAAGGATAAAAAACTTTTCCTATTTTATTCTTAATTTAAATTAGTTAAATCAATAGGAAGGTTCTAAATTATGAACTGACTCCTTTACGCTACTTTCTCTAATTATCTCAAAAGTAAGTTCTTCATTCATAGCATTTATGTAAGAAGTGTAAAGTTTGCCCCATACGAATTCAAAGTCATCTTTACTTAGATTTTTAAAGAGAATTTCTCCTTTAAAGTAAATGTGATACGAATCAAACATCATAAAAAATTATTATTGCCCTTTTTTAACGCAGTTATGTTTGATTGGCGTATTGATAGCTACTAAAAGTAAATTAAAAAACTTATTAAAGCTTCTTTAATCCATACGAGTATTCATTTTTTGCTTTTTAAATAAAGACACAGTCTCATCAAGATCCAAACAAGGTTGAATATTAATATCCATTAGCCTCCTCCAAGGATGCCACTGTTTCCAAATTGTTTCTAAGGAATCTGCACTCACAACGGAATGACCTATCCCATTTTGTACCATGAAAATCCATGAATGAACCTCATAATTTTCAGGCCTATTTTGAGGTCCTCCTGATTCATACCAATTAAGAAGCATTTCCCCACCTTCCTCTTGATCTTCTCCGTCTGTGAATTCATAGGAGATTAAATACCTTTGCATAAAATTTTAAATTTTAATTATCCTAACTCGATAATAAGATATTGCCTTTCAATTCTTTGATTGCTAAAAATCTAATAGCAGTGAAAGTTACCAATGATCCAAAGAATAGAAAAAATAAAAAATAATATTTTAAGTAATGTCTCGTTTATAAATAAAACAATTTTTGAGTATTTTCAAAAACATGACCTGTTTTTATAGTTTGTGGCATGTAAATATGATTTAAATTTTTTCTTATAAAGATTTATAATATTAGTAGATATAAAAGGTTGTAAAAAAGTTTATGAGTAGTAAGGAAAATAATTCTATTTCAACTGGGAACCTTGAATACGAGGAAATTCTTGAGGAAGAAATAATAAATTCATACGAAAAAAAGTTTGAAGCAGATTCTGATATTAATAAAAAAGATAATAGATATTACAGGCTAAAAAGAACACCTCTTGAAATAATAAATAGATTACTTTTCTTTTCCTTTGTAGGGAGTTTTATATTTTCATTCTTTTTAGCTTATACAGAAAATAAAATTTGGTTTCTTCTTTATATAGTTAGTGCCTTTTCATGTATTCTCTATACCCCAAACAGAAAAGCTCTTAAGGAATTAATAGCAGCCTGGCCTAATATAGAAGATCTGATTAAAGGAAGAAGTTTATGGAGGAAGGACAAATAAATTATGAATCTAATTAATTCTTTTAAAAAGTGGTTATTAAATATTCTTGTTCCTTATATTGAGGGATATAAAAAGAATAAGGAGAAAAAATAAAAATGAATGCGGTTGGTTTAGGAATAACAATTGAACTTTTTTTGTTAATTGGGGTTGTGTTTTGGATAAGAAAATTGAAAAGTAATCAGAGTAGACAACCCTCCTTATCAAAAAAGATTATCAAAAATCTAAAGTTTTAAAAATTTTTAAATAATAATTTGTTCAAGAGAAATCTATTGGTTCAGGGAATTTAGTTTTCTTTTCGCTCTCACTTTGTATGAAAAATCAGTTAGAACAATGGAATAGTTTTTAATAAGATGACATTTACAGCTCAAGGCCTTGCTCCAGTAACAAACCCCTTAAATAGTGTTTTAGTGGAAAAGAAACTTATAAATGTTGATCAGAAATTTTTTAAACTCGTTTGTTTAGCAGAAAGTTTACCTAGAACTGAAGTTGTTGAGAGTGGTAAAAATTATTGGAGAGGTGTTTGCAGAAGTGCAATTTTTAGATTTCCAGATGATCTTGAGATACTAAAACTTGATGTAAGAAGTTATGTTGATAGATCCAAAGGGATAATTCAAATAAGATCCGCTGCAAGATTGGGTGAATCAGATTTAGGAGTTAATTTAAGAAGAGTAGAATATTTATTTAATCAATTAGAGAAAATTTAATTAGGTAATTAGTTTGATTTTTATTTATTTAAGGTTCTTTTTACTTTATAGATGTGCTTTAATTCAAAAGAATATTTGAAGAGCTATGGTAAAAATAATTTTAGTTGCGATTATTGTCGCTTTAGTATATTCACAACCTGATCTCCGTTTGACTGTAGCTGATTGGTTGAGATCAGCTTCTGATTTTTTAATTGAGTCAGTAAAAGTAAAACAATAAAAAATTGTTTTGAGAGATTTAAATTACCCCTGAAACAGAAAGCATTTGTTTAATGCATAATGCGACAAAAATAAATATCAACATCCGACTAAATATGTATTTCACAAAATTAATAAATTCTTTTAGCTACATAATAGAAAAATATTGTGAAATTTTTGAATAGTTAACGATAATAGGAAATATGAAACTTAGATTATTTGAGTTCTATTTTATTAAAGACTACTTAAGGCCTTGGTTTGGTCTTATTTATTCTTTATTCTTTCTGTTTTTTTTAGGTGCTATTGGGTATCGAATTACAGAGGGATGGGATTGGGGTGATTGCTTATGGATGGTTCTGATCACAATAACCACAATTGGTTTTGGAGAAGTTCAAACTTTAAGTCCCGAAGGAAGAATTATCACTGTTCTAATAATCGTTGGTGGATTAATTTTTATTCAATTTACCTTTCAAAAAGCTGTTAGATTATTTGAATCCGGCTATTTTCAAAGAGTAAATGAATTACGTTTTAAAAGAATTCTTAGAAAAATGGAAAATCATGTAATTTTGTGCGGATATGGGAGAGTAGGACAGGAAATATCTAATCAAATAAAAACACAAAATATTCCAATTATTGTTGTAGAAAGTGATGAAGATAGAAAAAAAGATTGCTGAAGATAATGGTTTAGAAGTCCTTTGCGCAGATGCAACACTTGATGAAACTCTAAAGCTAGCTGGATTAGATAAATGTAAAAGTTTGGTTGTCACTTTGCCTAATGATGCTGCTAATTTATATGTCGTTTTAAGTGCTAAAGGGATAAGAAGTACAATTAGAGTTATCGCTAGAGCTGGAACTGAAGAAGCTGCTAGTAAATTGAGATTAGCTGGAGCAAGTATTGTTGTTAGTCCTTACATAGCAGCGGGAAGAGCTATGGCATCAATGGCTTTAAGACCAATTGCAATTGACTTCTTAGATTTATTGGCAGGAAGTGAATGTGAAATTGAAGAATTTGAATTAAGTAATGATATTAGCCTTTTTGAAACAGCAGAAAAGATAACTCTTTTAGAGCTTGGAATAGGTAAAAAGAGTGGAGCTAAAATACTGGCAATAAAAGAAGATGAAAAGTTAATAACTAATCCTGGGGGTGATTTTTTACTTCAGCCAGGTCAGGTATTAATTGCATTTGGAAGTAAGGAACAACTAACTACCCTTAATAGACTTTTAGGAAATCTTGTAGTTTCAGTTGAGCTGTTGAAATAGACATATCAAGAATTTTTTAAATATCAAAATAATTTGATGTTATTTTCTTTCAATTTTAAAATAAATTTAAGTCTGTAAATTATCTTATATTTAACAAACTTGCTTCTCATTTAATAATGGGCATTTTCAAAAAAGCTCTCATTTTATCTTCTGCAATTTCATTAATACTTTCTCCATCTGCGATGGCTTCAAAAAGATTGAGCGGAGCTGGTGCATCATTTCCTTCGAAAATTTATACCAGGTGGTTTTTTGACTTAGCTAAATCTGGAGGTCCTAGAGTTAATTATCAAGCAGTAGGTTCTGGATCTGGAAGAAAAGCTTTCATAGACGAAACTGTAAATTTTGGTGCATCAGATGATCCTATGAAAGATTCTGATATAGAGAAAGTTAAAAGAGGACTTGTTCAAATACCTATGGTAGGTGGCACAATTGCCTTTGGATATAACTACGATTGCGATTTAAAACTTACTCAAGAGCAAGCAGTACGAGTCGCTATGGGTATGGTTAAAAACTGGAAAGAATTAGGCTGTAAATCAGGTAAATTAACTTGGGCTCATCGTTCTGATGGTTCAGGCACGACTAAAGCTTTTACAAATTCTATGGAGGCTTTTTCTAAAACTTGGAATTTAGGTACTGGTAAATCTGTCAAATGGCCATCGGGAGTTGGAGCAAAAGGTAATTCTGGTGTCGCTGGTGTTATACAAAATACTCCTGGAGCAATTGGTTATGTAAACCAGTCATACATTAAAGGTAATGTTAAAGCAGCTGCACTTCAAAATCTTTCTGGTGAATTTGTTACTCCAAATACTGAATCAGGAGCAATAGCTTTAAATGGAATAAATCTTGATAAGAACTTGGCTGGTAAAAATCCAAACCCTACTGCTAAAGGAGCTTATCCAATAGCAACCTTAACTTGGATACTTGCTTATGAAAAAGGTAATGGGAGGAATACTAAGGCAATTCAAGATACATTCTATAAATTACTCAGTGATGAATACCGAGATAAAGCTTCTGCCTTAGGTTTCGTTCCCTTGAAAGGAGAAATTTTAAAAAAATCAATTGAGGCTGTTGGAAGAATAGGTAGATAAATTTTTCAATAGATTTCAAATTATCATGACTTTCATATTCCTTTAACCACTCTTAAAGTCTTTTCAACCATTTAGTAGTAGATTTATAAAGATATTCTTTTTTTAATGGAAGAGAAATTAGCTCTTTTCAAGAATCGAAAAAGATTCGGAATTGAAAAAAATATAGATATTATTTTTAAGAATACTGCTCTAGTTTTGTCTAGTTTTGTAGCGATCATACTTTTAGGAATTGTTTTAGTAATCTTTTTTCAGTCATTTGAATCATTCTCAAGGTATGGTCTTAAGTTTCTTGTGACCTCTGAATGGAATCCAGTAAAAGATGAATATGGAGCATTTACTGCAATATATGGAACATTAATAACCTCTTTTCTTTCATTATTGATAACTATTCCATTGGGAGTAGGAACAGCAATATTTATTACTGAAGATTTCGTTCCTAAAGTCTTTAGAGAAATAATAGGATCTTTTGTTGAACTTCTAGCTGCTATACCTTCAGTCGTATTGGGATTATGGGCAATATTTGTAATGGAACCTTTTTTTAGAGCCTTTTTTGTCTTTTTACATAATTTCTTTGGCTGGGTTCCTTTATTTAGTACAGAACCTACTGGTAGAAATTCTTTGTTGGCGATATTGATTTTAGTCATAATGCTTTTACCAATAGTGACATCTATCGCTAGAGATTCTCTCAATCAAGTCCCTAAGAAACTTAGAAATGCTTCTTATGGGATTGGAGCTAGTAGGTGGAAAACAATTTTTTCAGTAATTTTGCCAGCTGCATTATCAGGAATTATGGCTGGAGTTTTATTAGCTTTAGGTAGGGCCATGGGAGAAACTATGGCTGTCACAATGATTATCGGAAACTCTAATGCTTTTAGTTGGTCTTTATTATCTCCTGGATATACTATTTCCTCCATGCTCGCAAATCAATTTGGAGAAGCTGATGGAAGTCAAGTTTCCTCATTGTTTTATGCAGCATTTGTTCTAATGATTTTGTCTTTGGTGGTAAATATCTTTGCTCAATGGCTAGTTAAGAAATTTAGTCTCAAATATTAGACATTATGAATTCACTTTTTTACCAGCAAAATTCATCTCGAAATATAGGAGATAAAGTTTTTACCTCTTTATCTTTAATTTGTGTAGTTATAGCGATACTTCCTTTGATATTTTTGGTAACTTATATTCTAATCAAAGGTGGAGCTCAGATAACTCCTGAGCTATTTACTTTAGAGCCAAACCCTCCTGGAGATGATTTAGATGCGGGTGGAATTAACCCTGCTTTGATCGGGACTTTAATAATCACTACCATTGCTTCAATTATTGCAATACCAGTAGGTGTTGGTGGTGGTATATATTTAGCTGAATATTCAAAAGGAGGACCTTTTTCAAGGTTTATTAGATTTGGAGTTAATGTTTTAGCTGGTGTTCCTTCAATAATTGCGGGTGTATTTATATATGCCTTAATCGTTTCAACTAAAATCTTATTTGGAAGTATGTATAGTGGCTTGGCTGGAGGGATGGCACTCTCAATTTTGATGTTGCCTACTGTTATAAAAACGACTGATGAGGGTTTAAAGTTAGTACCAAACGAATTAAGGTATGCCTCTCTTGGAGTTGGAGCGAGTATGTATACAACAATATTAAAAATCACCTTACCTTCTGCCTTTCGCTCTATTGCCACAGGAGTAGTCCTTGGTATAGCTAGAGCTGCGGGAGAAACAGCTCCATTAATATTTACAGCTTTATTTTCTTACTACTACATAACGGGATTTGGTGATTTGTTCTATGAAATGGGATCTCTTGCAGTTTTAATTTATAATTTTGCTTTAGAACCATATGATGCTCAAAATCAACTCGCATGGGCGGCATCTTTTATCCTTGTTTTGTCTATTCTTTCAGTAAATATATTCTCAAGGATCTTAGCCGCATTAACTGAGAAGACAAAGAGGGTATAAAATGATTAAAAATACTAAAAAGGCACAAAAGAATAATATTTTATCTCTTGAGGATGTTTCTATTAGTTATGGAAAATTTGAAGCTGTAAAAAATATTTTTTGTAATTTTAAGAAAGGAGATATAACTTCTCTGATTGGACCTTCTGGTTGCGGTAAATCGACTGTTTTAAGATCTTTAAATAGGATGAATGATCTGATTCCTAATTGTTCTTTAAAAGGTACGGTTCTTTTTGATGGGACGAATATTTATGATAAAAGAGTGGATCCTGTAGAAGTTAGAAGAAGAATCGGGATGGTTTTTCAGCAACCTAATCCTTTTCCTAAATCTATTTACGAGAATATTGCATTTGGAGCAAGAATCAATGGCTTTACAGGAGATATGGATGATTTAGTGGAACTAGCGCTTAAAAAGGCTGCTTTATGGAGTGAATGTAAGGATAAATTAAATGATAGTGGTTATTCCTTATCCGGAGGGCAACAACAAAGACTATGTATAGCAAGAACAATAGCAATTGAACCTGAAATAATTCTCATGGACGAACCTTGTTCAGCATTAGATCCTATTTCAACTTTAAAAATAGAAGAAACAATGCATGAACTAAAGAAGAATTACACAATTATAATAGTTACTCACAATATGCAGCAGGCTCTAAGAGTTAGTGATATGACTGCTTTCTTTAATGCAATTGAATATGAAGAAGGCGATGGAGGTAAGGTTGGATATCTTGCAGAATTCAATTCTACAAAGAAAATTTTTAGCTCTCCTAAGGAAAAAATAACTCAAGAATATATCTCAGGGAAATTTGGATAACTTTTATTTCTTAGCTATAAAAGACAAATTTAAACTATTTGAGAGAATTAGGACTAGACAAACAGTATAAATACCTATATAGTATTTCTAAATTACAAAGCTTAATTTGAAAAACTTTCCTTACCTTCCTTTTTTAATATTTGCAGGTGCGTTAATAACAACAGCTACTATAGGCTTACCAGTATTCACATCATAATTCTGAATACTTTTTTAAAGGTATGATCTAATTGTGATTATGAAAAAAGGAAATTTAATTGCAAGTCCTCATAAAACATCAGTTGATGGAGATTTATTTGACTTTATAAAAAACAGAGTGAAGATAGGTTTATGTGTGAGTGAAAATTTGTTTTAAAACCATCATTTCAATTGGTGTATTTCTAACTAATTAATTATGAATAAAACTCGTGAACAATTGGAAAAACTAAGAGAAGTCGCAGAAGCCTCTCTAACAAAGACAGAAGAACTTCATAAAGTTCTCGCTCAAATAGAAGCTCTAATGTCTAGAGAAGAAATGCAAAAAGTATCAAAAAAAAGTAAATAGGGGATCGAAAAAAAATATTTATATTGTACTTTTTATTACATCTGTACAATATTAAATTCGTTATTAATTAATTAAGCAGAACCCGTTCCAAAGTTTCTGTCAGGTCTCGAGGTCTTACCTTCTATAAGTAAAAGACCTCTTTTCGTTAAAATTTTTAAAATATCTTTTTACTAATTATTTAGAAATTAATTTATAATCTTATAGATTTCCTTCTTACAAACATTTACATCGAATGATTCAGTGCCAACTATGTCTAGACCTGTTTTTTCAGTGACTTTAACAGTAGCATTGCATTCATCTTGTTTAAAAGCCATATAGCTAGGCTTTTTCTTATTTAGTTCTATATCAGTTTTAGGTTTAAGATCAATATCTTTTTCATATTGCTCCATCACAAGTGTAAGGGCTTCTATTTCTACAGAAAAGTTTTCATTAGCATTAAGCCCAAAAGGAATTAACAGAACTTGAAATATAATAATAGCTAATAATTTTTTCATTCTTAAATGTTAAGTCTATTTTTTTTATAACGTAATTATCAACTTAAGGAAAGGGACGATAATTTTATATTCTTTTCATAAGTACTTATTTCTATCATTTATTATTTAAAAATTGCAAATTTAAGCTACTAAATGAAAAGTAAAAATGAGATTAATGTGTATAAATTAGTATGTTTAAATGAAAAATTTAATTATTATTATTGATGGTTTTCTCGAATTTTATATTTCAATAATTTCTTTTTCAGAAATAATTACCCATTTTCTAAATGAATTCTTACAGGGATAACCCCCCGTTAGGTCCCCAAATGCTGGAAGGTATAATGTGTTATTTTTTTCATCCATGGCAAAACATTTAAAGGATAATTTATCCTTTGAATTTTTTAAAGATATTTTTGGATGATAGTGTCCGCAAATATTTAAAATGTTATTTTCAACTTTTCCTATTGGCTCGTGACTAAATATAAAATTACTTGATCTTTTATATTCAAGAAAGCTTATATTTTTGACTTTGCAACCGATATCATGATTGCCAACTATTAGTTCAATTTTAATATTTAATGACTCTGAAAGATTTTCAACTTTACTTTTTAAAGATTCACTTATTGAATATTTACTATGAAATAAATCTCCTAAAATAATTAATTTATCAGGCTTATAGTTTTCTACAATTTTTTTTATGCTTAATAAATTTTGTTCATCTGAATTATTTGTAAGAGGAATCCCATTCTGTTGAAAATATTCTGCTTTACCGAGATGAATGTCGCATATTAATATTTCATTTGTTTGATGCAAAAGTAATGCTTTTGAAGGGAGCATTTCTAATGACGAATCCCCCCAACTTATTGAAAAAGACTTTTTTTGCATTTAACTATTATATTTTTTTAAAAGTTTTTCAACTCTTTTTTCTATAGATTCATTACTTAATGTGTTTTTAAGTCTTTCAACTAGTAAAGGAAAAGCAAATGGACTTGGAGTTTTAGTCTCGTTTAATATCACTTCTAAATTAGATAACCTTTCTAGAGAATTAGTAATTCGTTTATTTTCTAACTGGTACTCTTTTACTTCTTCATGTGCCTGTTTTATAAGTAGATGATCTTCTTCATATCTAGTAAAAACATCATAAAAAAGACTGGAACTTATTTGTAGTTGAGATGAACTTTTTGTTTTGGTGGGATTATTTTGGTTCACTAATCCACTAATTTGAGCAATGTTTTTAAATCTTCTTTTTGTTAATTCTGAAAAATTTATAGCATTTTCTAAATCTTCTTCCAAATTTTTATTTTCTATAAAATATGAAAATTCTTTTTCAATAATTGAAAAGTCATAATTTTCTGCAGTAGTTAAGCTAAATCCAAAATCATTTGCAGAAATACTGAATGTAGATTCCTTTTTATTGGCAAATCTTAATGCCCAAAGAAAGGCAATTCCTTCATTAACAAATTTTCCATCAAGCGTAAAAACAAAAAAACTTGTTAATTCTTTAGCTTTATAGATTTCAATAAGAAGTTGATTCCTTTGTGGAATATCTGAAAGATCTTTCTGTTTTTTTAAAATTGGAAGTAGTGAATTTAATTCATTATTAAGATATTGATCATCATTTTCTAAGTTGTTGCAAATATCTATTTCACTTCTTAATTTATCACTCAAAAGATCAGAGATAGCCATTTGTCCTCCCACCCATGCTGGAATTAAGGAACTTTTTTTGGAAGATTTTTTTACGTATAAAGTCATATCTCTAATTTTTATAAACTGGAGCATTTTGCCCGCGAAGTAAAAAGTATCACCTGCTTTTAATTTACTAGCAAAGTTTTCTTCTAAATTGCCTAATGATTTCCCCTTTAAATATTTTACATTTATAAATTTATCGCTTGTTATCGTTCCAATATTAAACTTATGCATCCTTATTAAAGATTTATCTTTTACAAAATATTTGAAGTTTTTTTCGTCTCCTTTTATTTTTTCTCTTTCTATCTTTTTATATTTTGGATAAGCTTTCAAACACTTTCCTCCATACTCCAAAAAATCAATACACCAATCCCAATCCTTGTCATTAAGATTTCTGTAACTCCAGCAATCTTTAATTCTTTCTTTCTCAGTAATGGGATTAAAACCTGGCCCACAAGCTAAACTAACTAGATGCTGAAGAAGGACATCAAAAGATAATTCAGGAAGCTTAATATTTTCAGATAATCCACTTTTTATTATTCTCCTCATGGCACTAATTTCGAGTAATTCTAATGAGTTAGTGGGCATAAAAATTATTTTTGACTTTCCTCCAGGTCTATGAGCACTTCTCCCTGCTCTTTGAATAAGTCGAGCTAAGTTCTTAGCACTTCCTATTTGTACAATTTGATCAACAGGTTGAAAGTCAATCCCTAAATCTAATGAGCTTGTACAAACAACCCATTTTATAGATCCGTTTTTAACCCCATCCTCAACTATCTTTCTATCATCTTTATCCAATGACCCATGATGCAAAGAAATCTTATCTTCCATTTCTGGTAGACAGAATCTTAAGCATTGATACCATCTCTCAGACTGATTCCTAGTGTTAGTGAATAGTAGTGTACTTTTGTTTTTATCTAATACTTTGAGAAGTAAAGAATAACTCCTAATACCTAAATGTCCACTCCATGGAAAGGTTGTTTCTTCTTCAGGCAAAACACTAAGAATTTCTATTTCTTTTTGAATATTAGTGCTTATTACTGTTGGGAGTTCCCCTTTTATTCCAACAATAGCTCTTGCTGCTTCTGTAATATTACCGATAGTGGCAGACATCCCCCAAATTTGTAAATCTTTTTTATTTCCTCTCAGCCAACTTAGTGATAATTCACATTGATTACCTCTTTTACTACCCATTAACTCGTGCCACTCATCAATAATTATTGAAAATATATTACTAAATAATCTGTTAGATTCTTTATTAGATAAGAGGAGAGAAAGTGATTCTGGAGTCGTTATTAGAATATTTGGAGGTTTAAGTATTTGCTTCTTCTTTTCATATGGGCTTGTATCACCATTTCGGATTCCAACTGTTATTTCTTGATTAAAAAATTGAGCGGCTAAATATACTGCATTTTTTAAATCTCTACTTAATGCTTTTAATGGAGTTATTAGTAAAATGTTTACTCCAGTTTGTCTTTTGGAATCTTTTAATTTCGAAAGAGGACCCATTAAAGCTGCATAAGTTTTACCGCATCCTGTGGGAACCTGAATGATTCCATTTTCTCCATTCAAATATGCTTTCCATGATTCAATTTGATATGGCAGAGGTTCCCAACCATTTTTATAAAAAAATTTTTCTATATTCTTAATTTCATTTTTATTTATAAAGCTTTTCATTATTTATTTAACATTAATTTCTGAGCGTTTTCTAAGGTATCAGCATCTTTAATCAGTTTATCTTTCCTCCATTTAGTTATTCTTGGAAATCTTACAGCAATTCCTGATTTATGACGTTTTGAAATTTGAATATTTTCGAAGGAAATTTCGAAGACCATTTCTGGTCTTACTGATCTAACAGGCCCAAATCTATCAATAGTATTTTGTCTAATCCATCTATCTAATTCTTTAATTTCAGTATTGTTTAATCCAGAATAGGCACTAGCAAATTTGATTAATTCTCCATCTTTCCAAAGAGCAAAACTATAGTCAGTATATAATCCTGCTCTTATCCCACTCCCGCCTTTGGCATAAATGAGGACTGCATCAAGTTGCATTGGATCAACTTTATATTTCCACCAAATACCTTTCTTCCTGCCTGGAGTGTAGATTGATTTTTTATTTTTAATAACTAATCCCTCTGTTCCATTATCTCTAGAATTGTTTTTAAAAGTTTCTACCTCTTCCCAATTTCTTGGATATATTAAATCACTTATTTTAAAAATATTAGATAATTCTTCTTTACTTTCATTTAACCAACTATATAAATTTTTTTCTAAATTATTTCTTCTAATTTCTAAATTTGAGTCTCTTTGATCTTCTCCATTTATTTCTAAAAGATCATAGGCAATACAAATAATAGGTAAACTTTTTTGAATTGATCTTGAGGGTGCCTTTCTATTTATTCTTTTTTGAAGTAAAGAGAAATTAAGAGGAAGATTTTGCTTAAAATCCCAGACCAATAATTCACCATCTATTACAAAGTCATCTTTGATAGATGAGATTTCTTCTACTAATTCAGGAAAAGATTTATTTATTAAATCCTGACCTCTTGTCCATATTGAAACTTTACCTGACCTTTTTATTAATTGAATTCTGATTCCATCCCATTTCCATTCAAACTGAAAATCGTTAATTGATTTATCTATAATTTTCTTTTCAAAAGTATTAGCCAGAAGAAAGGGGTAAGGTTTGTAATTTAATTCTGAAGGATTTATATTTTTATCTATTAATAATTTATATGATTCTTCAGAGGGAATAAAATCGCCCATTAATCTATGAGAAATTATTGCTTCATCTAGATTAATTAGCTTGGCTATTGATTTTGTTATCAAGCCTATAGAGACTCCAACTCTAAAAGTACCAGTTAAGATTTTATTTAAAACTAGAAGATTTTCTATTGGAATGTTTTCCCAAATTTCTTTTACTCTTAACTTCTTATCATCTTCTTTAAGAATGGATAACTTTGGAAAAGATTTGTTTAATAATTCATCCAAAGAAACATCTTGATATTTTATATTTTCTCCAGTGATCATATTCCTTAATAATAGGGATATAACTTCTGCAGAATCTCCAACTTTTAAATAACAAGAATCAATTAACCACAAAGGGTATTCATAAATTTCTGAAAATAAAGTTTTAAGGGATCTTCCACTTATAAATCGCTTATTGTTTTTTCCAGTAAGTAAATATATTGTCCATGAGTTTTCTAAAGCCTCATTTGAAGAAAAATAGTTCTGCAAAATTCCAATCTTTTTATTTGTGCTATTACAAGAATCTAAATCTATAAATAATTCTGAAAACTTTTTTAGGCTCATTTTTTATATTCAAATTCAAGAACATTTATTGAACTTTTTTCTTTTAAATATTTATTTAAAGCTTCATTATCTCCATGATGAAAAAAAACATTTTTAGCTTTAGATTCTTTTATTGTCCTTAAAATATCTTTCCAATCAGCATGGTCTGAGATAGAAAAACCTTTATCATATCCTGACCTTTTTCTAAGTGCTCTAATTGACATCCATCCACTTGCAAATCCAGTTTGAATATCTTTGAAATTTTTTAAAGAAGAACTTTTATTTAAAGCGGGTGGAAGTATTATTAAACTTCCATTAAGATCCGAATTATTTTTAGTTTGTTCTAATTTCTTTGTTTTAATAATATCAATTCCTAATTTTTTATAACAGTTATTCATCCTATAAATACTGCTGTGTGTATAAATATCATTTATAAAATTTGTTTTGCTAATTTCATTCAATATTCTTTGTGCTTTTCCAAGCGAATAGCAAAATAAGATAGATGTTTTTTCTTTGGATGAGTTCACCCATTTTGAAATATCAGTTGCCGTCTTTTGAGGTTCATCCCACCTGAAAATTGGCAAGCCAAAAGTTGATTCACTTATCAAATAATCAGTTTTTACTATTTCATATTCTTTGCAAGTTTCATCTTTTTGACGTTTAAAATCACCAGTGATTAACCATATCTCTTCAGCGAGAATAAATTTGATTTGACTTGACCCGAGAATATGACCTGATGGATGAAAGGAAATTTTGATACCGTTAATTTTAAATTCTTTTTCATAATCGTAAGTTTTAATATTAATTTCTTTTCCTATTCTTTCTTTTATAATTACAGCAGTTTCATAGGTTGATATATATTCATCGCATCCAAAGGTGAAATGATCCATATGAGCATGAGTAATTAGTGCTCTTTTTACTGGTTTAATTGGATCTATCCAAGCATCTGCTAGTTCACAATAAAGACCACTACTTGTGTATTTAATTAAATAAGAACTATCCTCTTTCAAGAATTTAATTTATTTCAATGGTGTTAATTTAGCGAATTATGCCCACGCTTGTTTAGTTAAAGCTATTGCTGAAATAGTTAAAAGAGAAATAAAAACAAATTTATTACTCCATTTCATCATGAAAACCCCTAAATCAAATGATTCATTTTGTTCAGATTGTGAAATCTTTTTTTGATCTTGTTTATAGTTTGATAACTGGGCTTCATCTAAACTGTAATTTTTAATTTTATTTATTAGTTTTGACTCTATATTTGATAAATCTTCTATTTCAGTTAATAGAACTTTATCAGCTGGATTAATAAAATTAGTTAGAGTTTCAATTTCTTGTTGTTTTGAGGAGCAAAAGTCATTTACTATTTTTTCAGAATCTTCCCCATTTTTAATTTTAATTAGAACATCATCTCTTGACCAAGAATTTTCAAGAGATTTTAAGGCCTCAGTGATTTTCATTTTAAGTATTTTTACTTATAATAATTTATTCGTTATTTCTTCTGTGGTTTTTTATACTTTAAAAAAAGAAAAAATTTGTTTTATTTAAGATTTGGCAATAAGTCTATTTGGGAAATAACTTATATTTGTTTCTCTTTTTAATTTTGAGGTGTTACTCTTTGTTGAGACGTTTTTTTTGTTAATTTCAACTATTTCTTCAGAAACGTTTTTACCTGTTGCGAAGTAATTTTTTACTTTTTCTAACTCTTCTTGATTTAGGCGTTTTGTTGCCCCTTTAGCATTAATACCAAGTGTTTTGCAAGCTGAAATAATCCTATTACTATCAGTATCAAGTTGCTTCGCAATACTATAAATAGGGGTGTTAGAAGCCATTATTTTTTTCATAAAATCATTAAAAACATTATATCTCTATTATTCAGTAAATTATTAAATATGAAATCTTTATGAACTTTCTTTAGTTGAAATAATTTATTTTAAGTCTTCTTCATTCTTTAAATTATTAAATTTCTTCTGCATAGTGGGATTATTTTTTGTCAACTTTTTAACCGTTAAATCTTGTGATTTACTATCAGCTGATAAAAGATGTTTTTTAGATATTAGCAATGCCTCTTTTGTTTTTTGCAAATGACTTATTGATTTATCTATTTCTGTAATTGCATCATTAAATCTGTCCTGTGCTAATGAAACGTTTTTACCTACTGCATTCTTGAATTGATCAAGAGTACTTTCAAAATTTGTTATGTCATAATTTTCTCTTTTCATTAAATCTATTTGTGTCTTATATTTTAAAGTTTCATATGAGGCATTTCTAAGAAGAGAAATAATAGCTAGGAAGAATTGTGGCCTTATTACAAACATCTTTGGATATTTATAAGAAACATCAACGATCCCAGAATTATATAATTCGCTTTCTGGTTCTAATAATGAAACCAATACTGCATATTCGCAAGATTTCTGAGTTCTATCTTTATCTAATTCCTTAAAGAAGTCTTCATTCTTACGTTTATTATATCCGCCTTCACTTTCGTTTTTCATTTCAAACATAATGGAGACGATCTCAATTTTATTATTATCAAGCTCTCTGAAAATATAATCTCCTTTGCTTCCTGAGCTGGCATCATTATCTTTTTCAAAATATGAGTTTTTAAACGAGGTTGCTCGATTTAGATTAAATTGATTTTCACAATGTATTTCTAATGTTTCCCCTACCATCTTCGTAGAAAGTTTAGATTTCATATCTCTTAGTTCTTGAATAGTCAAATCTCTCTCATTTATTTGGTTCTTAAATTTTTCTTCAATTACTTTTTGATTTATAGATTGTTCTAATTTCATTTTTTCAATAGAGTTTATTAATGAAGTTTTATCTTTCTCTAAATTATTTACAGCTTCATTAACTTTATTTTTTAAAGATAAATCACTTATTATAGATTGCCTTTTAATATCCTCATTTAATTTATTTACTTCATTATTTAGTAAATTTATTTTGTTAGATGCTTTGTTCTTTAGTTCATTTAATGCATTAGATTGCTTTTCTTCAGCGATATTCAACTTAGATTCAAGTTCTTGAATTTTGGCATCTTTTTTTTGTCTATCTTCCATTAACTGTATTTTTAATTCTTGTTTGGCAATTTCTATACCTTTCTTCTTATCTTCCTCCGCTAGTTGAAGCCTTTCCTCAATTTGCTTGTTGAATTCCTCGTCTTTAATTTGAAGGAGTATTTCTTCAAAACTGCTTGGATCTATTCTAAAAGTTTTCCCGCATGATGGACATTTTATATCTTTCATATTTTATTGATAAAGATTTTTTATATTAGAAAATGTCATAATATTCAAATTATTCTATAAAAAATATAATTATGAATACACAATAATAATAGATTAGATATTATGCATTAATTTCTAATAGTAAATAAAAATAATTGATTTTTATTTAAATTAAACCTGATTCTTTTAAGATATTAATTTTATTTGCTAGTTCAATATCTTCGGTTGATAAAGATCTATCTAATACTTTTTGGGAGGAGATTGTATATCCATTATCATCAACAAACTCATCCTCTGAATCTGAGATAGTTTTAATGGGTTTATTCGCGGTATAATTTTGTGAATTGAATGATTTGGTCTTACTCAAATTGCTATATCCAAAATTTGCTATACCTCTGGCATCTAGAGCTTCTTCTACTAGTATCCCAACAACTTTTGACCTACTTATAGATTCGCTTTTGGATATTTGATCTATAATTTCTAGAACTCTTTTCCTAGGTAAATATCCTATTCTTTTAACTGGATTTTCCATCTCATTAGCCATTTGTCAATATTGTAACACTTCTGTCAAATAGTTCAGTGATATTACAATGATAAAAAATATTTTTATATCTTACGTAATTTATCAATATTATTTTAAAGCAATATTTTATTAATTAATCATAAGAATAATCAGCTGTTAAGATGTTTAATATTAATTTATTTGGAAGTAATTTTTTTAGAGATCTTTGATTTTTAATTACAATTTATATTATGAAAGATAAAACTTATAATAATGCAGACAGTTTTGCTATTTCTTTTGATGAAGAATGGCAAAAATTAGAATGTAATGACATAAACACAAAAATAGATAAAGTAATCGAATATTTATCTGATCATCCATTTGTCATTTCTAATCCAGAGAATGCCAGAAGTATTGCTAAATTCAGAATATATTCACTCAAAAAATTTGAATAATTCTAAATTATTCCAAATTCTCTCATAAATACGTTCTTTTTTTAGAGAAATTTTAACTTTATAATTAAATATTTGGGGAATTAAAAAATCCTTTACTAAATAAGAAAATTATAATTCCAATTATTGGACCTAACCCAAATATAAATAAAATTAATTTAGCTGAATTTTTTGTTTGACCCAATTCATTATTATCAATTTTTTTTATTCTTTTTCGATTCTTCTTTGATGATTTTTTCATAAAAACTATTTTACACTAGAGTTATAGTGAAATTTAATAAATATTTTAAGTTTTGATTGCTTTTTATTTATTTAGTAAATCTGAAAATAAGAAATAAAAAAATAATATAAAAACATAATATTGTATACTGGTAATGCTAAACAGTTGATATGAGTGCATCTAAGAGAGAAGAAGTCAGTTCCCACCTTAGATATATCAGGCTAGAACTGAGAGAGATGCATCAAATGCTTATAAAAGATGATTTATTGCCTGATCTCAGTGAAGCAAAAGAAGTTCATGCCCAATTAGATGCTCTTTATGAATTATTGTCTGATAAACGAAAAAAAAAGGTTAAAAATGAATTTGAAAACTTTTAATTTTTCAAATATTGAATTTTTTTATAATAATTAAGAACTATATTCAATTCTTTTACGATTATCATGCATAATTTCTAATTTATTGTAAATCTCTTTTATTTGTATTTGTAAAACATCCGTTGAATTGATGTTACTTAATGATTCCATCGCTGACAGTAGACTTTCCTTAGCCTCAATTAAATGTCTACATTCTTTACTACCTGCTTCATAGGACATAATTCTAAAATCTCAATTATTATAAATATAATGTTAATTGTTCAGTATTGTTTGATACTATTATTAAATTTATAGTCATTATTGTTATTTGTTATACAAAAATTTGAATATAACTCATTATTATTTAATTAAACAAAAATATATTATGAAAGAAGATCATATAGATTATAAATTTTGTATAAATGTAGCCATCGATAATGCAAAAAAAAGATTAAAAATATTAGATAAAATTGATCAAAGATGTATTTTAGAAGAATATAAAGAGTGGTTAAAAGAGGAATTTGATTATCAGTCTGTTTTATTACTTAGAGAAGATCCTATTATTTAAAATTTAAATTTTTCAAACTAATAAACTTAATCTTTTGTTTTTGAAGTAACTTTAAATAATAAATATAGACTAAGAACAAAAATACCAATAAGTAGTACTGTTAAAGATGAAAAGTTAGGCATTTATTTTTAATGTTTATTTAATATTAAATGTTATTTTTTTATCTTAACAAGTTTTGATTTGTAATTATTCAGTTTAAATTGTTATTTATAAGGAAATTAATAAATTCAGTGAATTCCTCTATTTCTAAATTAATTTTTCTTGAATTATAATTTTTTAATTTTTTAAATATTAATTCAATTAAATATTCTTTATTCTTAAGCATTATGTTAACTATTTCTCTAATAAATAAACTTTCTCTTCTCCTATTTTATCTGGGGTTGTTATCTTACAACCTTTGTCTTTTTCCATATCACAACCTTTGGTAGCCGGAAAAGATTTCCAGGTACATATTTTCTCTTCTGAATATTCTTCAACAATAATCCATCCATCATTAAGAAATTTAGAAATCCCTTCCTTTCCACAAGAAAATCTTACTTCCATCTTGTTTTTTTCTATATTTAATTGTTCACTATTTTGGGTTTTAGAATCTTTTTTTAATTCCTCTTTATTAATTGTTGCTTTACAAGAATTTAAAAATATCAAAACAATAAATAATTGCGTAAGTTTTATAAAATTTTTCATTTAATTTAAATTTCTTTGAAACCCATACGTTTATTACTAACAAATTATAGTTTATTTTGATTCTATTACTTTCAACAATTGATCCATTTTATACATTAGTGTTTTAACTTCATCTGGTTCAGGTAGTAATAACTCTTCAGTAACCGCAAGATGCATTTTTTTTAAATCAAGTCTTAGATCTTTTAAATGCATTTTTACATTTTCCTTTTTTTTTCTAACGTCAGTCATGAGATTGATAATTCAAATATAAATAAAATTGAATTTATAAAATTATAGTAGTTTTTAGGCCTTTTATTTATATCTAATTAAATAGATCAATCTGTGAGATTTTCAATTTCATATATTTCCTCTCCCCCATTACAAAAGTTGGTAGATAACATTCTAAGTTCTTTGTTATTTATTTTGATTAAATTTTTATTTTCCATAATATAGTTTTTGGCAACTGTCTCACAATCTAATTTTGTTTTAGAATACTTAATTACTGGATAAAAATAAGCAAGCCCCCCTAAAACAAACAAAAATGTAAAAATTATCCTTTTTTCATTTTTTAGTAACTCTGAACTTTTTTTCTTTGACTTTAATACTTTAATAAGCCATTTATCTGGTAAACCAATCTGAACAAACAATAATTCGACCCACCAAGGGAGAGACTTCTCTTTTTTATTATTTGAAATTGTTGAAGCTTTTAATTTTTTAGTACCAAAGGATTGATTTTTTATGTCTTGTTCCTTTCTTGATTCTTTTTTCTCCATATCATCAAATATCTTATTTGGAATATACTGGTTTTATTTTGATTTGAAAACTATATTTTTATTTTTTAAGCTTTAATTTAATTTATACACGATTTTGATTATTGTAAATAAGTAAATAAATATTGATAATTTAATAATGCCTAAAAAAAGGAGAAAATTAAATAAAGATTTCGAGAAAAAAATATATACATCAAAAAAAAATGTCGAATTGGTTTTGGCTAAAATTTATGATATCGACGATGAGGACATCCAAAAAGAATATATAAGCGCTTTTAACGAAGTTGTTCTTACTTATGATCAATTAAAAAATGACTATGAATTAGTTGGCTTTAATGATAATTCTGAATATTTAATAACAGCCTACAATAAAGCATTCTCTAACTTTGAATCAGAATTTGAAATTTGAACAGTATTTATTTTTTAAATGGTATTACTGGTATTTCAATTTTATTTCCTTCTAATAAATTTACCTGTTTAAATTTTAAATCTTTTATACAAGTAGATTTTCTTGGATTTCTTTGACATATTTTTTTTATTTGATAATTAGTTAGTGAATAAGCACTATTTTCAAATAAAAATAAAATAAATAAATATAGTAGGGTATTTATAAATAATTTCATTAAAATTTTATATAGAAGGTAAAATCATATTTTTATTATTAACCATGATTACAAATATCTAAAAGCTTTTTTAATTCATCTTTACTTAAGTCAGTCGAAATAAAAACTTCTTGAGCTGTTTGCCCCTTTCGTGCAATAACTTTGTAACCGTTAATCGTTTTTACAGATACTCTTAAAACTAAGTTAGAAGATCTTCCTCTTACTCTAGATATTATTGCTGGTGTTACAGTTTTAATTCTTTTGCTTAAGGCTAGTTTCTTAAGAATTGGAATTAAACCTTCTATATGTGTACTATGATTTAAAACAACTCTGCCCAAGATAATTTTTTATTTTTATACAGTTTATTTAATAAAGTGAACTTTTGAGAAATAAATCTTTATTTGAAAATTGATTGAATAAAATTTTTTTTTGGAAGTTCTGTTATATTTAGTTTAATGATTATACTATGATGATTTTTCAATTAGGTTGGGCTGCTTTAGCAGCAATTTTTACTTTTTCAATTGCTATGGTCGTTTGGGGCAGAAATGGTGATGGTTCTATTGATATATGATTACTCATCATTTATTTATGAGGATTATTTAAATAAATTTCTTATTTTTGCATCTTTTTCTTTACTAACTTTAATTACCATTGCAGTAATTTATATTTCTTATATTTCCTGGAAAGATAAGAGAAGAATTGATAATTAAATCTTAATTTAAAAGTTATTTCTTATCTTTCTTGTTATTTTGTAATTTAGCTTCTTTAAGAAGTTCTTTTGCTTGTTCCATTTTTGTAATGCTGCTTTTATAAATGCCAATATCTTTTTCTGCTTTATTAACTGATAAATTTAAATTATTGATAACATCATTAATAACTTTATTTCTTTCAGAATCATTTATATCATTGAAATCCTTAGCATTAGAGATTATTAAATAAATACCTAAATTCAATATCCTTGAGGAGTATAGATTAGAAGTACTTTCTTCATTTAATAAATTATAAACTTCTTTTAAAGATTTATCTTTATATATTTTAAGAGTTTTATTAGAAATTTCTTTTATTTTTGAAGGTTCAAAATTTGAAGAATTACATAATGATTCAAAAAGAAGGACTAAATGTTCCTCTGGCTTATAACCTTTCGTTAACTCTTTGAATGTTTCTGTAAGACCAACGCAAAATAAATCATCTTGCATAAATTCATTTTGGTGATTTAAAAGATTTAGTTCAACTAGCATTTCATCAACTATCCTTTTATATAAACCTGGAATAACGTAAGGAAATTGTTCATGAAATAACTTTTTGCTATCTGAGACAGTCAATTTTTCTTTCAATTTTTTATATGTAAACCTTAATAACCATAGCGTATGCTGACTCAATATCGTTAAGATCTAATAAACAGATAAATATTATTATGATCCCTTTAGTTTTGGAAGAATCTGGTGGAAGTGAGAGAGTATTTGATATTTACTCAAGACTTTTAAGAGAAAGGATAATATTTTTAGGAGAACAAGTCACAAGTGATACTGCAAATAGAATTGTGGCTCAATTACTATTTCTTGAAGCAGAAGATCCTGAAAAAGATATTTATATGTATATAAATTCTCCTGGAGGCTCAGTTTATGATGGATTAGGTATTTTTGATACTATGCAACACGTTAAGCCTGATATTCATACTGTTTGCGTAGGATTAGCAGCAAGCATGGGTGCTTTTTTACTTGCGGCAGGAACTAAAGGAAAAAGAAGTAGTTTGAGACATTCAAGGATAATGATTCATCAACCACTTGGTGGTGCAAGAGGCCAAGCAAGCGATATAAGAATTCAAGCCGATGAAATCTTATATTTAAAAGAACGTTTAAATATTGAATTATCTGAAAGAACTGGTAAAGATCTTGAAACTATTAAGGGAGATACTGATAGGGATTTTTATATGTCCCCACAAGAAGCTGTGGATTATGGCTTGATAGATTTGGTTTTAAACAAAAAACCTGTTTATGGAACCTAATTTAATAATTGTGGAGTTCTCTCCTTTTCAGGAATAGTTGTAAATTCAGAGAGTATTTTTACAAATTCTTCACCATCTAAAGTTTCTTTTTCTATAAGAAGATCTACTAATTTATCCATAGCTTCTCTATTTTTGCTGATTATTGAAAAAGTTTCCTTATAACAATCTTTAACCATAATTCTTACACTCTCATCAATTTGTTTAGATATGGAATCAGAAACTTCGCTTCTCGTCATTAAATCCCTCCCTACAAAAACTTCTTGATTACCACCTTCTAGAGCAATTGGACCTAGATCACTCATCCCAAATCTTGTAACCATTTGTCTAGCCATTGAAGCAACTTGTTGAAAATCTCCACCCGCTCCAGTAGTTATTTCACCCCTACCAAATACAACATCTTCAGCTGCTCTTCCGCCAAGAGCACCCATTATTCTTGCTTTTAAATTTGCTCGGCTTATTAGAGACTGATCATCATCAGGAGTAAACCAAGTTAGCCCTTTTGCTTGACCTCTTGGAATTACAGTTACTTTCTGAACAGGGTCATGTGCCTTTACTAAAGTACCTATTATGGCATGACCCACTTCGTGGTAAGCAATTAATCTTTTGCTTCTCCCATCTGTTAGTGGGGAACCTTCCATTCCTGCAACGATTCTATCAACTGAATCATCTATCTCTAAAATACTTATTGACTTTTTTCTTCTTCTGGCTGTTAAAATTGCAGCCTCATTTAAAAGATTTGCTAAATCTGCACCAGTAAATCCTGGGGTCCTTCTTGCAATACTCTCTAAAGTTAAATCTTCTTGGAGTGTTTTATTTTTTGAATGAACTTCAAGAATTGATAATCTTCCTTTAATATCAGGAGCATCGACTGTAACTTGTCTGTCAAATCTACCAGGCCTCATTAAAGCTGAATCTAAAACGTCTGGACGGTTGGTAGCTGCAATAATAATAATCCCGCTATTTCCTTCAAATCCATCCATTTCGGTTAGAAGCTGATTTAATGTTTGTTCTCTTTCATCATTACCTCCACCAATTCCAGCACCTCTTTGTCTTCCTACTGCATCAATTTCATCAATAAAAATTAAGCATGGACTATTCTCTTTAGCTTTTTTAAATAGGTCTCTTACTCTACTAGCTCCTACTCCAACGAACATTTCAACAAATTCTGAACCTGCAAGTGAGAAGAATGGAACTCCCGCTTCACCGGCAATTGCTTTCGCTAAAAGTGTTTTACCAGTTCCTGGAGGTCCAACAAGTAAAACCCCCTTAGGTATTCGTGCTCCGACAGAAGTAAATTTTTCTGGTTTTTTTAAAAATGTAACTACTTCTTCTAAATCCTCTTTTGCCTCATTTACCCCAGCGACATCGTCAAATACAACTCCAGTGTTTGCATCCATAGCAAATCTAGCTTTTGATTTACCGAATTGCATCGCTTGTCCTGGCCCCCCAGGCATACCATTTGATCTCCTTGCTAACAGAATCAAACCTCCTATCAAAATCGCAGGAAAAAGAAGATTACCCAAAACTCCTAGAGCTGGCGGTGCTGATTTAACAGGATGAACATCAAAACTTATACCTTCAACTTTGAGGTAGTTTATCAATTCAGGTGTTAAACCTGGTAAATCAACCCTTAATCTTTGAACTTTATTATCTAAGTCAGAATCAATAGTCTCTACAACTGCATTTCTACCTCCATCAAATATATCTACAGAAGTAACCCTTCCTGATTTAATGTAATCCAAAAATCTTCCATAACTCACTCTTGCGACAGCAGAATTCTTGGGAGCTACGGTAGTTCCATTTGATGATAAATTATCAATACTGCTTGAAGAGAGAAATTGATATGAAAGAGCAATAATTAAAATTACAGGAAGAGCCCATAATAATATTGTTTTGAGTTTTTGATTCATTAATTCACTTCACACGAATTTGTTAGATTCTAGGATGAAACGAATCATTTCGTTGATATTTTTTTTACATTATTCCTTATAGTAGATTAAGTTCAAGAAATTTATTATAAAAATAATGAAATTCAATATTCAAGATAAAGTTAAACTTATTGTTCCTTTGTCTTATCTTAAAACTTCTGACAATATGCCTATGCTTAGGCCTCCTGATTTAGTAGCTATTGATGAAATTGGAGAAATAATATCTATTAAATCTCCTGATACTGTTGAAATAAAATTTAGGAGAGGATCTTTTTTGATTGATACTGACAAAATCGAAAAAATATAAATTTAAAAGTTTTTTATCCAAAGTCCTCTAATTTTATTACATATTTTTTCATCTCCGAATATACTTAAATAAGGTTTTGATAAATACTTATTAGTTATTCTCAAAATATCTTCGGGATTAATATCTTCAATTTTTTTAAGACAATCTATATCAAAATCGGGATCTAAATTATACCCAATCAATTGAATTTTCCTCTGTAAAATTTCATCCAACGTTTGGTTAGAGATTAAAAATGAACTTTTTAATTTTACTTTTGCTAAATTTATTTCTTTTTCAGAAATTAAAGATGAAACTAATTTTTTCAATAAATCCGATAGGATTTCAAACGCTAATAGGGCATTTTTATTAGAAACAGAAAGGTAAATTAAGAAAGGGGAATTTTGTTTCCTAAATGGATTAAAGACTCCCACATCGTAGGTTAAACCATTCTTTTCTCTGAATAATTTGAATAGTACCGAGCTCATACCGAAGGAGAGATGCGATTCTAAAACTTTTAAAGGTAAGTATTCATAACTTGATTGTGGACATGTTTGATTCCCTATCATTAGGATTATTTGATTGGATTTTTGGTAAGTACTTATAAACCTATTAGAATTATTACATTCTAAGTGATTAGTACTTGATTTGTTTTTACAGATATTCTGATTAGATAAATCAAAACTACTATTTCTTATTTTTAGGTTATTAGAAATAAGGTACATTTTTCTATTTTTAAATTTTTCATATTCAGATAAAATATCTGTATGGCTAATTTTTGAAATATCTTCCTCATAACCAGAGGAATGATATGCATAAGGATGTTTTAAATAAACAATTTTTCTCCATTTTTCAAAGGCAATATTGAAAGGGTTTTCCCTATCCTTTTTTAATGAATTGATAGTTAATTTCTTTATATATTTGAATTGGCTCTCCAAAAGCAATGGGTAATTAATTATTAAATCTAATAATGGGTAAAGTTTAGAAAAATGCTCATTTAAGGATTTTAAACTTATTAACATGCCATCTTCTAATGTCTCAAGATTTAATTCTGCACCGTGAGAATCTACATACTCCGAAAATTCTAAAATATTAAAACCTTTACACCCTCTGCTTAATAATGAACAAAGAATTTGATTTAACCCTTTTTTACCTACAACATCTACATTACTGCCACCATTTATCCAAACCATCGCGATTGAAAAATTTCGATAAACATCCTCATGAAAATATTTTTGTATCATTTACCTCTAGATGCTATTAACGTAAATTTATCTCTTGATAAATAATTTATGATTTCTTTGAAATTAGTTAAATTATTCCAGTATTCTAGATGATTATCTAAATCTTTAAAGGAATTCTCTCTGCTCCACAAAAGCTCATTTCCAAAAAATGAAGTTAGTTGCATTGAAGTCTCTAGATTAAAAATATAGTTACTTTTTACAATGTTTATTGCTTTTCTTAATTCATTAAGAGTTAGATTTTTATAACTTGCAACTTCTTTAAGTATTTCATTAATTTCCTCCTCAGCGTTTTTTAAATTCATTTCATCACAACAAGCTTCAATAATTAGTAAACCGGCTAACTCTCCAGCGTTAACATCTACAAATATTGACTGAACTAGATTCTTTTCTTCTTTTAAAACTTTAACTAATCTGCTATTTCTTCCAACAGAAAGAATAGAAGCTAAAATTTCAAACCCAATATTTAATCTTTGATTTTTAAGACTGGGTATACTCCAAGCCATTAATATTCTAGAAAATTCAAGATTATTAAAGTTAATTTCTTCCCTACCAGTTCTTGAGATTGTAATTAATTCATGATTATTATTAAGAATATTTTCATCAAGATCTAAATAAGAAAAGTTATTTTCATAATATTCTTCGAAAGTTTTCTTAGAAAGATTTCCAGCAATGGCAATACAGAAATTCTTCTTATTGTAGAAACTCTTATGAAATCTTTCTAAATCAGTTATTTCTAATGATTGGACATCTTTCTCAGTTCCTAATATGGTTTTGCCATAATTACTATCCCTCCATACTCTGCTCAAGAAATAATTAAAAAGCTTTTCATCAGGCTGGTCATTTTGTTGTTTTATTTCATCAATTACAACATTTTTCTCTTTTTCAAATTCATTAATTCTAATACTTGGGGATAAAACAATGTTTGTCAAAAGAGCTATTGATTCTTTAAAGTTGTCTTTAGGAATTACAACATAATAATGTGCATCATCATATCCTGTTGAAGCATTACTCACTCCACCAAGGGATTCTATTTTATGATCAAATTCCCCAGGCATTATTTTTTTACTTCCCTTAAAAATCATATGTTCCAAAAAATGAGCTGTTCCATTCTTATCTGAGGCCTCAAATGCAGATCCAGCTTTAAACCAAAAATCTATGCATATTAGAGGTAATTCTTTATTTTCCACAAATACGCATTTAGGTTTGTTTGAATGGTTGTAGTAATTAATTTCTCCTACTTTCATTGAAATTCCTTCCTTACTCTTTATTTTGATACCTTTTACACTTGTTGTCTGAATCTTTAACCAAAACTAAATTAATTGATCCACTTATTTTGACTTTATTGCAAAATATTCGAGAACATAGGTCTAGGCTTATAAACCTTAGTTGCTTAGAAGTAGATCCCAATCTTTCAAATATAATTTCAAATGAGGAAGGCAAGGAATTATATATAGAAAATGAATTTCATAAAGCAGAAGGATTTAGAAAATTACATATCGAGGTAGCTGAATTTTCAAAACGTCTGAAGATTTTACACTGTGTATTTTTCCCTGACCCAAAGTATGATATTCCAATTTTTGGAATGGATTTAGTTAAAGTGAATGAGGTGGTTTCAGCTGCTATTGTTGATTTATCTCCTTCATCGAAGAATCAAAATATAAAATATGATAAATTGTTATCTTCAATTGATAAAAGTGTTTTTGAATCTAAAAGGGATATTCCAGGATGGGGAGATATTTTCTCTGAAAATGTATTTTTTGCTTCTTTAAAAAATGAAATTGAAAAAAATGTTTTTTGTAAAATAGTTGATCATTATCTTTTGGTTTTAATAAAACTAAGTCAAAGTGTCAGTGTTGATTCTGATCAGGAAATAATTCAAGAAAGAATAAAATATCAAAAAAATTATTGTATTCAACAAATGAAAAATGAAAAAACAAGTTTGGTTCTACTTAAATATTTTAATAAAAAATGGGTAGATGAATATATAAAAAAAGTACTATTTGATTTTTGATGCATTTAAATAAATTAAAAAAATTAATCTTTTGTTCCTTTATATTTTTGCCATTATCAATTGGAATTGCCTCGTGTTCGCAGAATAAAAAATTTAATTCTAGTGCAAATGCGGATATTACTTCTGATGTTATTCCTTCAATAGAGGCAGTTGCTGCACTAGGTCAACTTTCTCCCGCTGGTGAGATAAGGCAATTAGCCGCACCAATTAGTCAATTTGGTTCTTCTCCTCGTTTGTCTGAACTATTAGTAAATGAGGGAGATTTTGTGAAAAAAGGATCTGTTCTCGCTATTTTTGAAAGTAGAGAGAAATTGATTACAGATCTTGAAAAAATGAATAATCTTATTAAGACTAACGATATAGAGATTTCACTTAAAGAAGATCAAATTAAAAGATTTGAATTAGCAGTAAAAAAATCTGCATATTCGTTGGTTAAACTTTCTCAGAGAAAAGATGAATTGTTAAAATTACAAAAACAAAAAATAATTTATGTTGGTGATAAAAAAAATATTGAGATAGATCTTTTTAATTCTAAACTTAGAAGTCCAATTGATGGATTCATCCTCTCAGTCAATACTCGAGTTGGAGAAAGGCCTAAAAGTGAAGGAATACTAGATATTGGATCAAGCCAGAAGATGGAGGCTCTGATAGAGGTTTATGAATCTGATATTAATAGAGTATTTATCTCACAAAATGTTGAATTGAGGAGTGAGAATGGAGGCTTTAAAAGAACTCTTAAAGGCGAAGTAATAAGAATTAGTCCTCAGGTAAAACAAAGAAAAGTTTTATCTACAGATCCTACAGGTGATGCTGATGCACGTATTATTGAGGTTCTTGTGAAGCTAAATGATGAATCGATAAAATTGGTGAAAAACTATACAGGTATGAAGGTCATTGCCAAATTCCTGCCCTAATGAAATTTACCTTCATAAAATTTAGGAAAATTCCTTTAGCTTGGTTGTTACTGACAAGACAGCCACTTAGATTAGTAGTTGCTATTGCAGGAATTAGTTTTGCAGGGATTTTAATGTTTATGCAATTAGGCTTTCGAGATGGATTATTTGATACGAGTGTTACTATTCATAAACTGTTGGACGCTGATCTTGTGTTAATAAGTCCTAGATCAAAAAGTTCTATTAGTATGAGTGGATTTCCAAAAAGAAGATTAATTCAAACTTTAGCTTTAGAAAATGTAGAAAGAACTGCGCCGGTTAATTTAACCTATCTTCTATGGAGAAATCCTGAAAATTTAAAAACAAGATCAATTCTAACCTTGGGATTTAATCCTGCCGATTCTCTTTTACTTGATGATGATTTCTCAAAGAAGGCTGATAAACTTAAAAATCCTGGAAGAGTCCTTTTTGATAAACTTTCAAGACCAGAATTTGGACCTATAGAAGATTGGTTCCTTTCAGGCAGAAAAGTAGATACAGAAGTTGCTGGTAGAAGAGTAATCGTTGAAGGACTTGTTGAGTTAGGACCTTCCTTTGGTGCTGATGGAAACTTGATAACAAGCAGAGAAACATTTTTAAGACTTTTCCCTGCAAATCCAAAAGGAAGTATTGAAATAGGTTTAGTTAAACTTCGAAGTGGTTCTGATCCTATTTTTGTATCTGAAATATTAAATAAATCTCTACCTAATGATGTTCGAGTTTTAACAAAAGATCAATTCATAGATTTTGAAAAAAATTATTGGAAGAATAGTACCGCTATTGGTTTTATCTTTAGTTTAGGAGCTTTGATGGGTTTTGTTGTTGGCTGTGTTGTTGTTTATCAAATTCTTTATAGCGATGTTACTGATCATCTCCCTGAATATGCAACCTTATTAGCTATGGGTTATAGACTTAAGTCTCTTTTCTTTGTTGTTGCAAGAGAAGGGTTTTTATTAGCATTATTTGGTTATTTACCTGCTTATTTTTCTGGGCAAATACTTTATTCTGTTGTTAGAAATTCTACAAAATTACCAATAGTAATGGATGCCAATAAAACAATTTTAATTTTTATTTTGATCTTAATTATGTGTATGGGTTCTGCTGGAATTGCTATGCGTAAATTAGTAGATGCGGATCCTGCTGAAATATTTTAAGAATAATTATTTATATGACTAAAGCAATCAATAAAAAAGAAAATAATTTTAAAACTGTATCGATAAATAACTTAAGTCATTTTTATGGGAAAGATGAAAATAAGAAACAAGTTCTTAATAATGTAAATTTCTTTATTGAGAGAGGAGAGTTAGTTCTTTTAAAAGGACCTTCTGGATGCGGCAAAACAACACTTTTAACTTTGATTGGTGCATTAAGAACATGTCAAAATGGAGATTTAACGGTTTTAAACTATCAATTAAATGGCGCATCAAGAAAAACCAGACAAAAGCTTAGAAGAAATATTGGGATGATCTTCCAGGGACATAATTTGCTCAGATGTTTAACAGCAGAACAAAATGTTCAAATGGGTGCAGATTTACTAAGAAATTTAACATATTTGCAAAGAAGAGAAATTGCGAGGAAGTGGCTATCTGCGGTTGGTTTAGAGGCTCATCACAAAAAACTTCCAAGTGGATTATCAGGAGGACAGAAACAAAGAGTTGCAATTGCAAGGGCATTATCTGCGAATCCCAAACTTCTACTTGCGGATGAACCTACTTCAGCTTTAGACAGTGTTACAGGAAGAGAAATAGTTACCCTTTTACGGAAATTAGCAAAAGAGCAAAATTGTTCAGTACTAATGGTTACTCATGATCCAAGGATCTCAGATATGGCTGATAGGATATTGAATATGGAAGATGGTAAGATATTTAATACCCTTAGTGAGTTAAGATAGTTAAAAGTTAAAAAAATTCATGTCAAAGAGAAGGAATTTAAAAAAAGAAAAGCAAGAACGTAATCGTGCCTACGCAAGAAAGTTTAAGAAAAGAAAGCTTAGAACTGATGGGAGACCAGATGGTATGAATAATGTAACTGGAACAGCCAATAAT